>JANORI010000394.1:0-2743 GCA_031415235.1 Acidobacteriota bacterium
GACCGTTAGCGCGCGGGAAGGCAATGGCCAGCACGAACACCCCCAGAATCGAGCCGTAGAAGTAGGACCCGAAGCGGTTCACCACCTCGATGAGCGACCCGAGGTTGGCGGCATAGATGGCCACCACGCTGGCGAAGACCCCCCAGAAGGCCACGGCCGCGCGCGACACCCAGAGCAACTGCGTGTCGGACGCGTGCGGGGCATACCAGCGGCGATAGAAATCGATCACGGTGGCGGTCGACAGCGACGCCAGTTCCGCGGAGATCGTGGACATCGCGGCGGCCAGAATCGCGGCGATGATGAAGCCCACGAGCCCGACGGGCAAGTGCGTGAGCACGAAGCTCGGAAAGACGTAGTTCACGTCGCTGTAGGCGCCATCACCCGACACCGCCTTCACGATCTCGGCGGCTTCGGTGCGCGCCGCCTTCATGTCGGCGGTGGCCTGGTTGAAGGCCGTGGCATCGGCGGTGGCTACGGCGGCGGCAGGCGCGCCCTGCGCAAGGCTCGACGCAGCCGCGCGCTGCGCGGCGAACGCCGTCGCGAACCGGGATTCGACCGCGGCGTAGTCGGCCGCCCGCCCACTGGCCCGCACCCGTGGCTCGTGCGCGTCGTTGAAGAGCATCGGCGGCGGCGTGAAGATGTAGAACACGAACATCAGCACGCCCACGAGCAGCACGAGCGCCTGCAGTGGAATCTTCCAGTAGGCGCTCATCAGCAACGACGTGCGCGCCTCGTCCACCGACTTGGCCGTGAGATAGCGCTGCACCTGGCTCTGGTCGGTGCCGAAGTAGGAGCAGAACAGGAAGAACGCGGCGATGGTGCCAGACCAGAAGGTGTAGCGGCTGGTCAGGTCGAAGCGGAAGTCGAAGGTCTGCAGGCGGCCCGCCGTGCCGGCCAGATGCATCGCATCGCCAAGGCCCACGCCGTCAGGCAGGCCGAGCACCAGCATCACGACCGCGGCCAGCAGCCCGCCGACGATCAGCACCATCTGCTTCACGTCGGTCCAGGCCACCGCCTGCACGCCGCCGAACATGGTGTAGAACGCCGTGGGCAGGGCCATCACGAGGCAGGTATTCGTCACGCTGAGGCCCATCACCACCGACAGCACCACGGCCGGCGCGGAAATGACGGCGCCGGTGGCCATGGCCCGCGAGACCAGGAAGAGGAACGACGTGAGCGTGCGGGTCTTCGCATCGAAGCGCCGCTCGAGATACTCGTAGGCGGTGTAGACGCGCGCGTTGTGGAAGAACGGCACGAGCGTGACCGACAGCACGATCATGGCGATCGGCAGCGCGAAGTACATCTGCAGCAGGCGCATGCCGTCGGCGTAGCCCTGGCCGGTCGTGCCGATCATGGTGATGGCCGACAGCTGCGTGGCCATCACCGACAGGCCCACCGCCCACCAGGGCAGGCTGCGGCCGGCCAGCAGGTAGCCGTCGAGGCCGGCCGATTTCTTCGAGAGGCGCAACCCGTCCCAGCTGACCCAGGCGATGTACGCCGCGATGATGGCCCAGTCTACGGGATGCATGTGCAGGGACTGGGGACTGGGGACTGGGGACTAGGGACTGGGGGCTGGGGCGTGCCAAGAACCTGCCACATGTCACGCGGGCCGGCGATGCGGGACGGCGACCGCTGCCAACGCGTCGGCGTCACGGGGTGAAGTACTCCTGGAAGGCGTAGAGGGCCACGAGCACGACGACCCACACCGCAGCCACGCGGGCGTACTGATGCTGCATGGGAGTCACAGCCGTGCGGCCTCGGCGCGCAGGGTGGCGGCGGCACCAGCCAGCGCATCGCGCCGGCCCGTCCACCAGGCTTCGTCAGCGGCGAGTGCCGCGCGCGAGGCGGCGATGGCCTCGGTGGTGCGCTCGGGCGCGGGGCCCCCGTGCGTCTTGCGAATTTCCACGAAGTGGCGCGGGCTGAGCAGGTGTTCGATGGTGGCGTCGTCGTAGACGATGGCCGTGCCGAGCACGTCGGTGGAGGCCTTGACGAGCAGTTGCGACATGTTCGCCGACGGGTTGTCGTTGCGGGCCCGGATGACGAGACCGGCGACCTTGTGCGCGGTGCCGAAGGGCAGGCCGTGATCGCGCGCGAGCGTGTCGGCCAGCTCTGTGATGGTGGTGCCGCCCTCGCCGGCCCGCGCCGCCAGGCGCTCCACGTCGAACTGTGCGTCCTCGAGCGCCGCGGCCACGATGGCCACCATGCGCGTGGCGTCCCGGTACATCGAGGCGATGAGCGGCTGCAGGTCGTCTTCGGTGTCGTTGATGTCGCCAAACGGCGTGTTGTGCACGGCCGTGATGATCGCCTGGGCCTGACCCACGGCCTGACTGCCGATACCGCGCGCGTGTTCGAGCGCCACGGGGTTGCGCTTCTGCGGCATGATGCTGCTCGACTGCACGAAGCCTTCGGCGAGCAGCAGGTAGCCGAATTCCATCGTGCCCCAGAGCAGCAGATCCTGCACGACGCGGCCCAGGCCGACGATGGCGGTGGCCGTGGCCGACACGCCCTCGAGCAGGTAGTCCACCGTCGCGATACTGCCGTACGTGTTTCCGGTGGCCCCGTCGAATCCCAGAAGCGTCGTCGTGCGCTGCCGGTCGATGGGAAACCCGGTGCCGGTGGAGCGGTAGGATCTTTCGTTGGCCGTCGCGCCACCGGTGTTGATGAGACCCAACTGCGGCAGCGCAGGAATGAGAGTCCAATTCTGGGCATTGGTGCTCATCGCGGTGATGCCGGCGAGCCCTTG
>JANORI010000395.1:0-11455 GCA_031415235.1 Acidobacteriota bacterium
TGTATTTCGGACAAGCCGCCGAGAGGTGCGAGTGGCCGGCGGGGCGAAGTTGAGCCGATGCATGAGTCCCGGCTGGCCGGCTGCATGCGGGACGCCGCCGCCGTCAGCCTCTGCTCTTCGCCACGCCGTTCTCATCCACCGGCCGGCGCACTCCGTCCACCAGGCTCGTGCGCACGACCGTCACCACGCTCTCGGCAATCGGCCACGGCCGCTCGTTGGCCACCGCCCAGTAGACCACCCGGGCAATCGCCGACGTCTTGCCCTTGGCCCAGGGCTGCTGCAGCGTGAACTCGGGATAGATGAACAGGTTGTCCTGTGCAGCGGCCACCCCGAGCGGCGTGAACGAGAACCTGGGCACGATGTACAACAAGTGGAGGTCGGTCGTGTCGACGCGCGGGTCGGCAAACTGCGCGCCCCGGCGGGCTACGTCCATGATCACCGACACGAGCGTGTACCACGACACCTCGCGATGCATGTTCAGGTTGCGACGGCGGATTTCGATCCCGTAGGGATGCCACGGCGGATCCGGCGCGATTCCGTGCCGTCGCCGGTGCGTGCCGCGATGGATCGTGATGTGGGCGACCGGCACCGCCTGGGACTTCGTGCGGCCCTCGGAGGCGCGCATGACGTGAAAGTCCATCACGAGGTCGTCGGCGTCGGGATGAGGCAAGGCGAAGTGCAGTTGCTGGTCCGACGGGCGCGCGGGCTGCTTGAACTCCACGTCGAAGCTGCGCACGCCCGCCAGCAAGCCGCGCTTGGCCAGGTAGTGCCACAGGGTCTCGATGTACCACTCGGCGCTCACGCTGCCCGCCGAGTTCAGCATGTCGGGCGCAATCGGCTTGTGTCGGGTGTCGAGTACTGCGCTGATGGCGCGTCCCGCGGCATTCATCGCCCGCTTCACATCCTCTGCGCCGAGATGCTTCATGAGCGCGCGCTACCTGGGGCCGGCGGCCATCGCCTTCGTGAGCCATTCGGCCACGGCAGTCGTGGCCTGGCGGCTCACCACCGCGTTGGCGAGCGATCCGTACTCGCTGACCTCGCCGCTTGTGGCCGGGACGAGCAGGTGATTCACTCCGGCGACCTTGACCACATCGACCAGCGCCTGGCGCTTGCGCCTGCGAGCCAGTTCGGCCAGCGCGTCGGCGTGGTGGGCTGACACCTGCCTGTCGAGTTCGCCTTGCACGATGAGCATCGGCTGACGCACGCCCTTCATGATCTTGGCGGGTTCGAAGGCCAGGTAGCTTGCAAACCAGGGCGTGTCGGCTTGGGTGCGCAACTGGTCGGGCACGCCGTCCCAGGTGCCTTTGCCGGTAGCCGCGTCGTTGATTCGAGTCTGCAAGTCGGCCTTCGTCTTCTTCTCGTCCGCGGCGACGTTCAGCACCTCGAGCAGATGCTGCTGCTGTTCGAGTACCAGCGCTCCACCAGTGCCCGAAGCGCCGGCGATCGAGACCACCGCGGCTACATTACGCTCCGCGGCGGCCAGCAGCAGCGCCACCCAGGCGCCCTCGCTGTGGCCCAGCACGGCGATGCGCTTGGGGTCCGCATCCTTGCGGGACTTGCGCAGGTAGGTCACGACCGCGCGCGCATCGTCGGCGTAGTCGGCGAGCGTGGCGGTCTCGGCGCGTCCGCCGCTCTGGCCGACTCCGCGCTTGTCGTAGCGCACCACCAGGTAGCCTCCGTCGACCAGGCCGCTGGCAATGTGTCCCAGTACCGGGATGCCCGCGACCGTGCCGTCGCGGTCGGCGGGACCGGCGCCGCCGATGAGCACGACGGCCGGTAGTTTGGCCGCGCTGTCTTTCGGCTTGGTGACCGTTGCCGCCAGATTGAAGCCGTTGGCCGGCACGCGCACCGACTCGTCGCCGGGAATCGAGAACGCCGCCATGCGGGAAGCCGCTGAGGCGACGTCGTCGCGGGCCACTTCGAGCGTCTGCGCCGGCACGCTCAGACGCAGGAATGCGCCTGACGCGGCCTCGGCCCACACCGTCGCCACCAGTTCGCCGCCGGGATTCTTGAACGTCAGCGTGTAGCGTTTCGCCCCGAACGTTCGCTTCGGCGTCTCGATGCGCTCGTCGGCCACCGCCGTGACGACGACCGGAATCTCGGCCTGCGGGGCGATGTAGGCCTTGAATTCGGAGCCGACGGCGGCGCTCTGGAGGCGGGCCGCCAACGCGGCGTAGCTGCCAAAGAACACGTTGGGCAGCACGACGGGGTCCGGCGAGACGGGGTCGCTCTTCTCAGTGGCCTGATCGCCCTCCGTCAGGACGCTTGCGGCCTTGCCGTCGGCAAACGCCGTCTCGAGGGTGACGTCCTTCCCCTGCACCGCCGCGTCGAGCTCGAGCGAACGCGGCCGCCACTCCGCGTCGTAGCGAACTTCGATGTGGCGCACGACGGTGGCAACGGGTGGGCCGAGCCGTGACGATCCTCGCAGCACCCAGCCGTCGGCCTGGCGCGTGAGCAGGAGCTCTTCACGCCCCACGACCCGTCCGGCCAGGAACACGACATAGCTCTCGCCTCCGGTCAGCGCGGGCACGGCAGGCCCGCGCGCGGGTGCCTGGGCCAGGGCCGCAATTGGCCCACACACCGCCAGGAGTACTGGAACGGCCAGCCGGCGGATACAATTTACACTTGTGACTTGCACGCGTGGTTCCACGGTCAAAGGGTAGCACCGTTGATGGAGCCGACTGAATTCGACGTCTTGCGACAGGGAGCGGCGCTTGTGCCGCGCATTGGACGCTCCGTGGTGCGGGTGTCCGGTGCTGAGCGAGCCACGTGGCTGCAGGGCCTGCTGACCAACGACGTGCAGGCGCTCGTCACGGGCCAGGGCTGTTATGCGGCGTGGCTCACGCCCCAGGGCCGCATGATTACCGATGTGGTCGTGCTCGCCGAGGAAGACGCGATCACCCTGGACGTGCCCGCCGCTCTGAGCGATACGGTGTGCCGCCAGCTCCGCGCCGCGATCTTTGCCGAGGACGTGTCGCTCACCGACGAAGGCCAGGCGTGGGGCATGGTGGGCGTGCACGGCCCGAGCGCCGCAGGTGCCGTGTCGCGTGCAGCGGTGGGCTCGCGCACGACGGCCGACCGGCTCACGGCCGACACCCTTCAGGGCTGGCCCGAGTTTGCCCATGCGCCGCTCGGGCCGCTCGGCCGCGTGATGCGGCTCGATCACTACGGCGCGCCGGGCTTCGTGATTCGCGTGTCGGTCGAGGCGCGCGATCTGTGGGTGTCGCGGCTCCGGCTGGCAGGCGCCACGCCCCTTGGGCCAGAGGCGGTGGAGTTTGCGCGCATCGAGGCTGGCCGCCCTGAGTTCCTCGTGGACATGGACGCCGATACGATTCCGCTCGAAGCGGGGATCGAGGACCGCGCCATCTCGTTCACCAAAGGCTGCTATGTGGGCCAGGAGGTGATCGTGCGCATCGTGCACCGCGGCGGCGGGCGCGTCGCGCGCAAGCTCGTTGGCCTGCGGTTTGTGACTGCGTCGATGGTGGTGACGCGGGCCTCGGTGCGCGCCGAGCGCGGCGAGATCGGGCGGGTGACCAGCGCCGCGTGGTCGCCTCGGGTAGGCGGCACGGTGGCGTTGGCGTATGTGCACCGCGACTTCGTCGAGCCCGGCACCGTGGTCACGGTAGACTGCGAAGAAGGGCCGGCGTCGGCGACGGTCTGCGCGTTTCCGATCAGCCAGCCGGCGTAATTCACCGGCTGTCAGCGTCTGGTGTGTGCGACTTTGGACAGCGCCGTAGCCGGGCTCGCGATACTGTCACATCTGGGGACCAGTGGTCCCTGAACGGAGAGGGATCATGAATCGACGACTGACCACGTGGACCGCAGCGATTGCCCTGGCCACGGCCGGCGTTGCTGGCGCGCAGGAACAGGCTACCGTGCTGAAGCGTGACGGCACGCGCGTATCAGGGCGTTTTGAAGCGTGGAACCGCAACACGAACACGCTCTATGTGCGCGTGTCCCAGGGCGACCAGCGCGTCATTCCGCTCGGTGATGCCGCCGTGGTGGAAGTGGCCGGCAATGCCGACAACCTGCCGGCAATCGAGACTGAGGCCGCTCGCGGCGGCGATCACGTGCTGGTGCTGCGCAGCGGCGAGGTGATTCGCGGGCGGCTGCTCAACATCGAAGGCGGAGAGGGCTCCGGAAAGGAAGACGAGCCGCGCATCGTGTCGTTCAAACCCAGCGACGGCGCTGAGCGCCGCGCCCGCTTCAGCGAATTGCGGCGCCTGTACTTCGGCAACTTCCCGACGTCACTCGGAACGCCAACGCCCGCGCCGCCCCCGGCATCCGCCCCCGAGGCGCCCCTGCCGGCCGGGGCCGTGCGCGTGCCGGCCAACGCGGGCTGGGTGTCCACCAACTTGACCCTGCGCCGCACGGACCGCATGCAGTTCTCCGCCGAAGGCCAGGTGCGGCTGTCAGGTGACGCGGAAGACAAGGCGAGTCCTGCTGGGTCGCTCCGGGGACGCTACGCGCCCAACGCTCCAGCGCCAACGCTGCTGGCTGGCGCTCTCATCGGTCGCCTTGGAAACGGTCCCGCGTTCGCCATCGGCGACCAGACGGAAGCGTTGCCGGTGCCTGGCGACGGCGTGCTGTTCCTCGCGGTGAACGACGATCAGACCAGCGACAACGATGGCGCCTTCGTCGTGACGATCCGCGTCGTGCGCGGGCGTCGCTGACGCTGGCGCCCGTCGGACTGCAGCGCTCGGACCCCGACATGCGCATCGTGGTGGTGGCGGCCGTGATCGAACGTCACGGCCGCTTTCTGCTCAGCTTGCGGCCGGCCGGCACGCACCTGGCGGGTCACTGGGAGTTCCCCGGCGGCAAGTGCGACCCGCACGAGACGCACGCCGAGGCGCTACGACGCGAGTTGCACGAAGAGCTCGACATCGTGGCCGACGTGGGCGCGCTCGAGCATGCCGTCACGCACGCCTATCCCGACCGCACGGTGGAACTGCACTTCTACCGCTGCACGTATGCAGGCGAGCCGAAGGGCATGATCGGACAGGACGTCCGGTGGGTCGCCCGCAAGGACCTGGCGCGCCTGCCGTGTCCCGATGCAGACGCCGCGCTCATCGCCCGGTTGACCAGCCCACTCGGGTGAGGCTGACGGCGTCGAATCGTGGCTATCGTCGGTGGCGCGCTCGGAGGCAGCGATGCCGGGATGGTCGGCATGCTCTTCGGCGCCGCGGCCGCGACCCTGGTGCCGCTGGTCTATGGCGGCCTGGGCTTCGTGATGACGCTCATCGGCGCCAGCCTGTTCAACCTGGTTGCCGGCTGGGTCGGCGGCGTCGAACTCGAGACGGCGTAGCCGCTGGCGTCCACGGGTACGACCGGCAGAGCTTCGCCATCGGGCAGACGAGACACGCGGGCTTCCTTGCCGTGCAGGCCATGGCGCCGAAGTCCATCAACGCCTGATTGAAGTCAAACGCGCGGGCGCGCGGCACGAGCACCTCTGACACGGCCCACAGGTGCTTGATCGTGGCATGCGCCTTGGGCTCGCCGTTCCCGACGAACACCCGAAAGAGCACGCGCGCGACGTTGGTGTCGAGGATGGCGGCGCGCTTGCGGAACGCGAAGCTCATGATCGCGCCGGCGGTGTACTCGCCGATGCCCTTGAACGACAGCAGCGTCTCGCGGTCCGACGGCAGCTGGCCTCCGTAGCTCGCCACGGCCTCGCGCGCAATCGAGTGAAGCCGCTTGGGACGGACGTTGTAGCCGAGCGGCCGCCACGTAGCTGAGACCTCGGCTTCGTCCGCTTCAGCGAGCGCCTCGAACGACGGGTACTTGCCGAGCCACTCGTGGTACTTGGGCAGCACGCGGTCGACCTGCGTCTGCTGCAGCATCACCTCGGACACAAGAATGTGGTACGGGTCGCCGGTCGTGCGCCAGGGCAGGTCGCGGCCATGATGGTCGTACCACCGGAGCAGCACGCGCCGGAAGCGCGCCCGCTCGATGGGCGGCGGCAATGTCGGTTTTCGGGCGCGTGAGCCGCGCGGGCGCGTCATAATTCGGGGAGTGAAGATCTATACGAAGACCGGCGACGACGGGACCACGAGTCTATTCGACGGCACCCGTGTCGCCAAGACGCATCCGCGAATCATGGCCTACGGCACTGTCGACGAGCTGAACGCCGACCTGGGCGCGGCCCACGCCGCTGGCCTCGACGCCGACCTGGGCGACCGGGTCACACAGATCCAACGCGATCTGTTTGCCCTCGGGGCGCTCTTGGCCGACCCGCGCCACAAGATCGCGGAGCGCGTCACGAAGGCCTCACTCGGCGGCGACGACGTCGCGCGGCTCGAAGGCTGGATCGATAGCCTGGAGGCGGAACTGCCGCCGCTCAGGCATTTCATCCTGCCGGGCGGGTCGCCGGCCGGTGCCGCCCTGCACGTCGCGCGCACGGTGTGCCGTCGCGCCGAGGCGGCCGCGCTGTCGATTGGCGAGGGCGAGGCCGATCCGGTCGTGCTCGTGTATCTCAACCGATTGTCCGATCTGTTGTTCGTCATGGCCCGCGCCGCGAACCACCGGGCCAACGTGCCCGAGCAGATCTGGTGACCGGCATCGACTCCGGTCTGGCCGGCGATTACCAGACCTGCCTGGCGCTGGCGGCCTCGCACTACGAGAACTTCCCGGTGGCGTCGTGGCTGGTGCCCCACGCCATTCGACCGCACGTGGCGGCGGTGTATGCGTTTGCCCGCACCGCCGACGACTTCGCCGACGAAGACGGCTACACGACCCGTGAGCGCTTGCGGCTGCTCGGTGAGTGGCTCGAGCGTCTGCACGCGGCCGTGGGTGCCGGTGATGGCGCAAGCGTGCTGCCTGGCGGCGGGGCCCACGATGCGGCGGCGGGGACCGCTGAGACCCATGAGGCGATCTTTCGGGCGCTCAGCCACACCATTCGCACGCGTCACTTGCCGGTCTGGCTGTTCGAGGCGTTGCTGTCGGCTTTTCGCCAGGATGTGACGGTCACTCGCTATGCCACCTGGGACGCCGTCGATGACTACTGTCGCCGCTCGGCGAGTCCCGTCGGCCGGCTCGTGCTGCGCCTCTTTGGCTACGACGACGAGCGGCTCGATCTGTGGTCCGACGCGATCTGCACGGCCCTGCAGCTCACGAACTTCTGGCAGGACTTCGCGGTCGACTGGCACCGCGGCCGGCTCTACGTGCCCGAGGTGGAGTGGACGGCGGCCGGTGCCCGGCTCGACGACCTCACGCCCGGCATGGCATCGACGCCGCACGAGTGGCGGCGCGCCCTGTCTGCGTGTGGGGTGCGCACTCGGGCTCTCTTCGACCAAGGGCGTCCGCTGCTCGACCATGTGAGCGGACGGTTGCGCTGGGAGCTCCGGGCCACCTGGCACAGCGGCGCGCGCGTGCTCGAGCGGCTGGAGCGGGGCCGTTTCGATCCCGTCGCCAAGCGTCCCAAACTGGGAGTGGCCGACGCCCTGGTGATAGGCTGGAGGACGCTGCTGTGAGCCGCGACACGTCCTTCTACTACTCGTTTCTGGTGCTGCCAGCCGTGCAGCGCGAGGCGATCGTCATGGTCTGGGACGCCTGCCGTGCCATCGACGACGCCGTGGACGAAGCGACCAGCCCGCTCGAGGCCGCGACCGCGCTGGCGTTCTGGCGTGCCGAGATCGGCCGCGTGTTCGACCGCGGAACGCCACTTTCGCCGCAGGGGCTCGCACTGCAGCCGGTGGCGGCGGCCTTTGCCCTGCCTCGCCGCGCCTTCGAGGATCTTGTCGACGGCGTCGAGATGGACTTGACGCGGCAGCGCTATGCCACCTTCGACGACCTGCGCGAGTACTGCTGGCGGGTGGCGTCAACCGTGGGGATCATCTGCCTGCAGATCTTTGGGTGCCGCCATCCCGGCGGGCGCGAGTACGCCATGAACCTCGGCCTCGCGTTGCAGCTCACCAACATCGTCCGCGATGTGAAGACCGACCTCTCGAATGGACGCATTTACCTGCCGCAAGACGAAATGCAGCGCGCCGGCTGCACCGAAGAGGCGCTGGCCAAAGGCGACGTTACGCCTGCGGTGGCGTCCCTACTCGAGTTCCAGTGCCGCCGGGCCCGCGAGTACTACGCCCGTGCCGCCGCGGCACGGCCGCGCGGGGAGGCCGGCCACCTGGTGGCCGCCGAGATCATGGGCGCCATCTACTTCGGCATCCTGCGCCGCATCGAGCGGCGCCGGTTCGACGTCTTCTCGGAGGCGGTGCGCGTGCCCAGGTCCGCGCGCGTCTGGATCGCCGCCTCCACCTGGGCGCGTACCCTGATGCGCTCGGGCGTGGAAGCGCTCGTGCCGGCCCGTACGCCGTGACGGCCGTCGATGTCGTGGTCGTCGGTGCCGGCTGCGCGGGTCTGAGCGCGGCGTGCGCGCTGGCCGACGCGGGCGCCCGCGTGGTGGTCGTGGAGGCGCGTCCGGTACTTGGCGGCCGCACCTTCGCCACGCGCGACAAGACGTCGGGCGACTGGGTGGACAACGGCCAGCACGTGCTGCTTGGCTGCTACCACGACACCCTGGTCTATCTGTCGCGCATTGGGGCGCGCGACCGGCTGCGCGTGCAGTCGTCGCTGGCCGTGCCCATGGTGGATACGGCGGGGCGCGCGTCGGAACTGCGCTGCCCGGCGCTGCCCTCGCCCTTGCAGCTCGTGGCGGGCGTGCTGGCGTGGCCGGAGCTGTCGTGGCCGGACCGGCTGTCGGTGCTGGGCATGGCGCGCGCGCTCAAGACGAGCAGTAAGCACGAGGCCGCGTCGATGACCGTGCGCGAGTGGTTGCGCCGGTGGGGGCAGGCCGACCGCCTGGTGGAACTGCTGTGGGAGCCACTTGCCGTGGCCGCGCTCAATCAGCCGATCGACCTCGCGACCGCCGGCACGTTCGTCGAGGTGATTCGGCGCATGCTGGGGCCCGGGCCAGACGACGCCGCGCTCGTGCTGCCCGCCCAGTCGCTCACGCATGTCTTCGTGGCGCCGGCCGTGACCTTCATCGAGCGCCGCGGCGGCGCGGTCAGGGCAGGCGCGGCATGCCAGGTCGTGACGCGTGATGGACGCATCGAAGGCGTGCGCATCCGCGACGAGCACATCCAGGCATCCTGCGTGATTTCGGCCGTGCCCTGGCATGCGCTTCCCGGCCTCTTCGATGAGGTGCCGGCGGCTCTTGCCGACACCGCCTTGCACGCCGCCGCCATGACGGCGGCGCCAATCGTGACCGTGAATCTCTGGTTCGACCGCCCGGTGCTCGACACGCCGCTGCTCGGTCTGCCCGGACGATCGTTCCAGTGGGCGTTCGAGAAGCGCCTCGTCGCACCAGGCTACGCCACCCACGTGTCGCTCGTCTGCAGCGGCGCGGCCGGGGTCGTCGACCGAGCCAACGACGCACTGGTGGCGTTGGCCCACACGGAACTGGCCGGAGCCGTGCCCGCGGTGGCGCACGCGGGGCTCGTCCGCGGCACCGCCGTGCGCGATCGCTGGGCGACCTTCTCGCTCGCGGCCGGGCAGCCACCGCGTCCATCGACGCGCACGGGTCTCGAGGGATTCCTACTGGCGGGCGACTGGACCGACACCTCCCTGCCGGCCACCATCGAAAGCGCCGTCGTCAGCGGCCACCGCGCGGCCCGGGCGGCGCTCGACACGCTTGAGTTGTCTGGACACCACTAGCGGCTAGCCGACGGCTAGCCGATAGAACCCAGCCGCTGACAGGTTTCATGGAAGTCGTCCTCGCGCACTATCAGGAGCTCGCCCTCAAAGGGCGGAACCGCCCGTGGTTCATTCGCTTCCTGGCGCGCAACGTGCGCGATGCGCTGACCGGACTCGACGTGGCCGACGTGCGCTTCCGCATGGGGTGCCTGGAGATCCCGCTGGGCGAGTCGGTGGACGCCACCGAGGTGCGGCGGCGGCTGACGAAGGTCTGCGGCCTGGCCAACTTCGCGATGGCTCGTCGCGTCGAGCCGGATGTCGATGCCATCACCGAGGCTGTGCTGCGCGACCTGCCACGCGACCGCGTGGTGCCGAGTTTCCGCGTCGAAGTGCGACGCGCACACAAACAGTTTCCCGTCACATCCCCCGTCTTGGAGCGCCACCTCGGCGGCCTGGTACAGGATCTCACCGGCTGGAAGGTCGACCTCTCGCACCCGGCCTTCACCGTGTGGGTCGAGATCGTGCCGAAGGCCGCGTACTACTACTACGGCAAGGAGCCGGGCGTCGGGGGCCTGCCGACCGGCACGGGTGGTCGCGTGCTGGCGCTGCTCTCGGGCGGCATCGACTCGCCGGTGGCGGCGTGGCGGATGATGCGCCGTGGCTGCCACGCCACCTTCGTCCATTTCCACGGTCACCCGTTCACGTCGCATGCCTCGATCGACAAGGTGCGCGAGCTGGTGCGCGTGCTGGCGCCCTACCAGCTCGGCGCGCACTTGATGCTCATCCCGTTTGGCGAGCTGCAGCGGCAGGTGACCGTGACGGTACCGGGTCCGATGCGCGTCGTGGTCTACCGGCGGCTCATGCTGCGCATCGCGGCGCGGCTGGCGCGCAAGGTGCACGCCCAGGCGCTCGTCACCGGCGACGTGGTGGGCCAGGTGGCCTCGCAGACGCTCGACAACCTGGCGGTGATTGGCGCCGCCACCGACCTGCTCACGATCCGGCCGCTCGTGAGCATGGCCAAGGAAGACATCACGCTCGAGGCCCGGGCGCTCGGCACCTACCCGATCTCCATCCTCCCCGACGAGGACTGCTGCACCCTCTTCACGCCGCGCCACCCGTTGACGCGCGCCAAACGCCATGACGTGGAAGCGGCCGAGCGGGATTTGCCGATCGCCGAGATGGTCGAAGCCGCGGCGGCCGACCCCGTGATCGAGCAAGTGGAGTGGCCGGTGCTAACATCGACGGCTGGCCGCTAGCCCCGTTCCCCGCCTGCCGTCGTGACCCGGCCGCGGTTCAAAGGACCTGAGACATGGTGTTCACTTCCACCGCCGATATCACCGCCGCGCTGGCCGGCACCGCCACCATCCACGGCGATGCCATCACCGTGTCTGGCGCGCCGTCCGCCGAACTGGTCGACCGCCTGGCGCACACCGCCGCCTTCGGCGCGACGCCCGAGGTGAAGGGCACGGCGCGCTGGGTCATCCTGCACCTGGCCGCCCACCAGGGCGTGCGCTTCGCCTCGATTCACGACCTCTACATCGCGATGGGCAAGGGCGAGGCCGGCGGCTTCACGGTGCCGGCCATCAACGTGCGCATGATGGCCTACGACACCGGCCGCGCCGTGATCCGTGCGGCCAAGGGGCTCGACGCTGGCGCGTTCATTCTCGAGATCGCGCGGTCTGAAATCGGCTACACCGAGCAGCGCCCGCACGAATACGCCGCCATCATGGCCGCCGCCGCGTTGCGCGAAGGCTTCCGCGGCCCGCTCTTCCTGCAAGGCGACCACGTGCAGGTGAGTCTCAAAAAATGGGCGTCGCCGGACCGC
>JANORI010000396.1:0-4171 GCA_031415235.1 Acidobacteriota bacterium
TGGCCGTGTCGATCGGCACAACACATACGGGTGGTTCGTCAGTCCCCGGCTGGCTGCCCTGGTGCGGGCCTCCGGGTGGACGAGCCGCGTGTCGGTGGGTCAAGGGTTCTTCGCCGCCACCCCACTGACGGAGGAAACCGAGGCGGCCGGACTGTCGGCGCTGCGGATTACTCGACCGCTCGAGGCCGAGCGCGGCCGCACGGCGTCCCTCGACCTGACCCGCACCGTGGGTCCTGGCACCTACACCGCCACGGCCTTCACGTCACGGGTGGTGGAACCGATTGCCGTCGAACGAGAGGGACAGTACGCCATGTTCCACCAGGACCGGGCGTCCACGAATCGTGGGGTGGAACTGCTTGCGACGATCCGGCGCGGATCCGTGGCCGCCACCTCCAGTTACACCTACGTGCGTTCCGCGGAAGAGACCGGCACCGGACGGCAGGACGCCGCGCTCACGCCGCGCCACAGCGCGGGGCTCGTCGGGATGTGGGAGCCCGAAGGCGTGGGCCGGGTGGGCCTCGAGCTCTACTACACCGGTCGCCAGCGTCTCGACGTGAACCCGTATCGCAGCGAGTCCACCCCCTATCTCATTGTCGGGCTGCTGGTGGAGCGTCGCGTCGGCTTCGCTCGGGTCTTCCTCAACGCCGAGAACCTGACGGATGTGCGGCAGACACGGCACGATCCGCTGCTGCGTCAGACGCCGAGCGCCGACGGGCGGTGGGCCGTGGACGGCTGGGCACCGCTCGATGGCCGCGTCGTGAACGGCGGGCTCCGGTTTCGGTTCTAAGCCGTTGCCAGGACCATTTTCATCGGCGTCGTGTTAGGCTTCCCTTGGCCGTGACGGCCACCGCATCCTCCATGTCCACGGCCCCCTGCGAACTCAGCCTCGAACTCCGCCCGTCCGCCCGTTTCGACATCGTCGACCTCCGCCGGCAGTCCGGGTGGCTGAACGGACTCGCCGAGTTTCCCTACGCGCTGTTCTGGTCGTTCCACACCACGGCAGGGTTCCTGGAACAGCGCCGTGCGCTGCACCTCGACACCCGTCGAGGCGGGGTCCGGCCCTATATCCGCGCGTTTCAGACGGTGTTTCCACAGGAAGCCGGCTACCGCCACGACGAGCTGCACCTGCGCGACGATCTGTCCAATGAACAGCGGCAGGTCGAGCCGCGCAACGGCGACGCGCATCTCACCTTCATCGCCTCCGGGCTGCGGACCTGCGTCCGCTACCGGAATCGTCCGTCGGAACCGGTGTACTTCGTGGACCTCGACGGCGTGGCGGATGACCGGCATCGGCGCCGCCAGGCCCGGGTCATTGGCTTTCACCACGAACAGGTGGTCGCGCGCGACCAGGTGCTCGTGCCGATGTCGTCGCGTGCGCTCGACTCGGTCAGTCTGAAGAACCCGGACCTCGGGCTCTACGAGCGGCTTCAGGCACTGATTGACCAGCACGGCGTCACCACGGGGCGGGTGCGGCTCGCTCTTGGGGCCGCCGACGCCGGTACGGCGCTGACGATCAACGAATACGAGACGTTGCTCATGCGGCACGACCTGGCCAGCGTGCTCCATGACCCGTTCCGCTTCATGGCGGAAAAAGGGCGGCACATGATCGCCGACCCGTGGGCCATCCCGGCCAAGGCCGTGGACTACGCGAAGTACGACGTGATTCGGTCGTTCAATCAGGTCTGCGAGCGGCTGCGGATTCCCGATTCGCGCGCCGAGCGCCTCATTACTCTGCTTCTTGGCCGCCAGGCCCACCGCTTCCTGCGGTTGCAACGTTCGGTGAACCTGCTCGTGTCCGATGCCGACAGTCCGGGCCGCGGCCGCCTGGTCGAAGGCGTGTATCAGTGCCCGATCCTGCTGCAGTGGATGAAGACGCCGGGCAACCTGCGCACGGTCGGAATCTCGCTGACACGGTTCGAGTAGCGCTCCCCGAATCGCCGGCCGGTGACTGACCGCGCCCGTGGCGGACGGCCGTCGCGGGCCAGTCAGTCTGCCGTGATGCCGTTTGCGACGATGGCCGCGCGTACGAGGGCGAAGGTCGCTTCGACCGGGCCAGTCGCAGCCAGTCGCACCCAGTCGTCTGGCGGCGCCACGTGACCGAGTTGCTGACGCACCACGTCGGCCGTTGCGTCCGAGGCGTCATTCCGGCGGGCCATGACCCGACTGAGCAGTGTCGCGTCGGGAGCCTGCCGCCACACGGCCACGTAGTGCTCGAGCGCTTCGCCGCCCGAGAGCATCAACACCACGAGTGCACCGGCCAGGTGTTCGCCCAGCACGACCGACGTCAGGATCGAGACGCCTGCGAGGAGGTCGGCGCCGAACACGACGGCGAGCGGCAGCGCCTGGGCGAGGGGCGGCGCGGTCAAGGCCCGCGTAGCCAGGTGCGCCGCGATCCCCGCGACGGCGAGTACCGCAATGACCGAGTCACGGTTCCAGAGCGGAAGCGGTGTGGATGGTCGAGGGGACGTGGGCGGCCGTCCAGGTGTCACCGACATGCGCGTTGCGAGTTGGAGCTGAGCGGGCTCCCCAGAGGGCGCCCAGACCACACGATCAAGCTGCGACTAGGACACCTCATGGCACGACTCACAGTCTTGTCCGAGCGCTGTGCCTTCTGGTGTCTTGTGATTGTCGTCGTGACAGCGGAAGCAGCCCGGCGCGTCGACGTGACCCAGGTTGTTGGCATACGTGCCCCAGCCGACCTTCATGGCGGGGAAGACGTTGTGCCGGTACACGCCCTGCACCCCGGCCACGGTGCGGGCGAGGGTGTCGGGCGGTGTGGACGGCTGAGCCCGATACATCTTCCGAAGGCGAGAGTCGATGCCGCTCAGTGCCGCCTCGTTCGACTCGTATGACGCCTTCACCGCGGCGACGGCTTCGCGGCGCACAAACGGCAGATCCCGGGGGATCTGGCCCAGCGCGATCGCGCGGTCGACGGCTCGTTCCGCACTTGGGGCGAACGTGTGTGCCGGGCGGTTATGGCAGTCCATGCAGTCCATGACGCGATGCTCGCCTCGTGCCAGTTGCTCCGGCGTCGTCCCTGGGGTGGTGTACTCCCTTACGTCACCCTGGCGGTCGGTGACCTTCATCCAGGGAATGGTCTGGCGTTGGCGATCGGTCGCGATGTACTCCACGCGGTTGTCGAGGTTCATGTGCCAGTGAATACCCGCGCCAGAGTCCACGCCGGTGCGCCCGCCACCCACGTGCAGCCGCAACGTCGTCACCGTCTCTGAACTCTGCTCGTCGTCAGCGTATTCCCGGATCTGGCGCAGGGTGTCGCCGTGGGGTGTCTCAACCCAATGACAGGTCTCGCACGTGTCACGCGCGGGTCGCATCGTCTTCACGGGAGCCGCCAGTGGCTTGGGGACGTGGTTGGTTACGAGTTGCCAGAGCTGCCTGGTGCCGGCGACCTTCGACTCGATCGATGCCCCGGCGCCCGGACCTACGTGACACGACACGCACGCCACGCGCGCGTGCGGGCTCACCTGGTAGGACACGTACTCTGGCTCCATCGTCGTGTGGCACGTCGTGCCGCAGAACGAGGCCGACTCCATGTGATGGACGGCGCCGTAGGTGGCGAGGGAAAAGATCAACCCGTTGACAAGCGTGAGGAAGGCCACGATGAAGACCACTTGGCGTGTCCGCGGCACACGGAAGTCGATAACCGGCCAGTCTTCCGCCGTCCGCCCTAGCGCCAGGCGCCGCCGCCGGCGCCAGATCCCCGCAGGGATGAGTATGAGCCCGACGAGAAACAGCACTGGGATCGCCACAAACAGGAGCAGTCCCACGTACGGGTTCCGGATCAGGCCCAGTGTCTCGAGCGCGAGCAAGGCGAGAAACATTACCCCCGTGGCCGTCGCCACGACCACGCCAACCAAGCTGATCGGATTGCGGGCCGCCGATGGGAGATGGAGGCGCATGTGGGCGAGGGTCTATTTCTTCTTCTGGGCGACCATATAGGTGACCAAGGCGTCGAGGTCGGCCTTGGGCAAGTTCGGATACGCCCGCATCGCTGGCTTCCTCGTGGACGGCGGCGTCGCCGTCATCTCCGCGGGAGCGACGATCCATTTGCGGATGTCGTCGGCCGTCAGTTTGGAGCCGACCTCGTCGAGCGGTCCTTTGGCGTTGCCGCGCTCGCCGAGCGAATGGCAGAGGGAACACTTCTGGGTCGCAT
>JANORI010000397.1:0-10861 GCA_031415235.1 Acidobacteriota bacterium
CGCCAGCACGAACGCCGGCCCCCACCACATGTCCACGATGCTGGCGTTCCTCAGCGGCAGCGAGGCCAGCCACAGCAGCGTGAAGGCGACGACGAGCGCCGCCCAGACGAGCAGGGCGCCAGGGGCGATCGCCGTCGGCGAAGGGGTCAGCAGGTCCACGTGAGAAACGACGCTCCGAGCAGCCGCACCGGTTCAGCGGCATGCCCTGTCCCCAGTCCCCAGTCCCCAGTCCCTAGTCCCTAGTCCTACGGTTGCCCCCAGCGCGAGGTGAGATAGGCCACGAGCGCGGGTTTCTCGGCGGCCGTCACCTTCGCGCCCCAGCGCACCATCTTGTCCACCTCGCGGCCCCAGCCGGCGGCGGTCAGCCGCTGCTGTTCCGACAGGTCGTCGTCGTGGCACACGCGGCAGGCGCCCGTGAACACGGCTTCGCCCGCAGCCACGGCCGTGGCGTCGTGCGAGGCCGTGGGCCGCACGCCGAATTCGCGCGTGAGATAGCCCACGAGCACGGGGCGTTCCTCGGGCGAGAGCTTTGCCCCCCAGCGTTCCATCTTGGCCACTTCGCGATCCCACCCGGTGGGCGAGAGGCGCTGCGACACGATCAGATCGGCCTGGTGGCAGCCGATGCATTTCGCCGTGGCCACGTCGGCACCCGCGCTCTGGGGCAACGCGGCCGCCGGGGCCTGGGTCTGAGCCTGGGCCGGGGCCTGGGCCTGAGCGCCGAGGGAGGCCGCTCCCGCCATGCCGGCGACGATCACGCTCACGCCCGCCAGCACACGCAGGCGCGCCGTCACGCTGGCCGTCATGCCTTCGGTCACGCCTTCACCTCCACGCGCACCGTGTCTGGAGCGTTCCAGAGGTAGCCCGACGGATTCCATGCCGGCACGACTGGTTGTACGGCGCCGCGGCCATCAGTGGCGCGCGACAGTATGGTGTGCGTGTCCTCGGTGGTGGCGGTGAAGGTGAACTCGAAACGCCGCCAGGCGTACTTCACGGCCTGGCCGGTCAGCTTCGCGGGCTGCCACGTGGCGCCCGCATCCACCGACACGTCAACCTTCGTGATGTCGCGATCGCCAGCCCACGCAAAGCCCGCCACGGTGACCGGACCAGGCGGCACCACGGCGCCGTCGAGCGGACGCGTGATGAGCGACTTGACCACCAGGCCGGTGAGCGGCGCCATGTCCTTCGCGTCCACGGCCGCGCCAGGCGCGACGCGCTTGGTGGGATAGCGGTAGCCGGTCTGCACCCAGAAGCCGGGCTCTTCCTTGCTCGCGACGGTGAGCGTGTTCAGCCACTTGATGGCGTACGCGCCCTCCCAGCCGGGCACGACCAGCCGCAGCGGGAAGCCGTGCGCGGCGGGAATCGGCTGGTCGTTCATGGCGTAGGCCACGAGGGTGTCGGGGTCGAGGGCCTTGGCCATCGGCACCTGGCGCACGAACGGCGGTTGGGTGCCCATGGGCCGGTCGGCGCCGCTCGCATGCACGTGGGTCATGCCGGGCTTGGCGCCGGCGCGCTTCAGCAGGTCGGCCAGACGCACGCCGGTCCACTTCGAGGTACCCACGGCGCCCTTGCGCCACTGGATGCCGGCCACGGGCGGGTCGAAGAACACGCGGCCGTTGCCGGCGCATTCGAGCGTGACGGTGACCGTCGCCGGCGGCATCTGGTTCAGTTCGGCGACCGAGAGCGACAGCGGCGCGCCGACCTCGCCGCCCACGGCCAGCTTCCACGCGGCCTCGTCGAGCTGCGCCGGCACGGGCATGTGGCAGCGCACGTAGAACACGTCGTTCGGCGTGAGGAAGTTGTCGAGCAGCGCCACCGGCGTTTCGAAGTCGGGAGGGCGCACCGAGCGAGCCACGAGGCGCGCGTCTTTGCCGGCCAGAGCCTGGGCCGACAGGTCGGCGGGCCACAGCGCGGCGGCCGCGGCGCCGGTGCCGAGCTGTGCCGCGAGCGCCATCAATTCCCGGCGTGACAACGTGTTGGGGTCGATGAGTGCCATGGCGGTGATTATAGCCACCGCGCGCCGGCCGTGCGGCGCCAGGCGCGCGCTCAGCGCGGCAGGCGCGGATAGGCGCCGGCGGCGGCTCGCAGCATCTTCAGGAACACGTCGGTGTTCTCGTAGACGCCGGTGAACTGCCACGCCCCTGGTCCGTCGGCCGAGAGCGGCACGTCGGCGGCGGTGTGTCCGCCGAAGGGAATGGGAATGGCGAGGGTGTCGTCGGGACAGCCGCGCGGGTCGGGGCATCCGGTGGCGCCATTTTCGATCGTGCCAGGCACCAGGAATCCCGGAAATGCCGTGCCGCTCACCGCGCGGTTGTCGCTGTCGGCGCCCAAGCCGTCGCGCAGCGGGTTGGCCACCGCGGTGTTCGTCTCACGGTCGACGACCGTGGCCGCTTGCGCGAGTCGATTCGACACCCAGTTCTCGTAGTGGTCCGATGCCGCGGCGAACCCCAGCAGGAGCTTTCGCGTGGGATCGGGATCGACAGGGAATCCGTCCGCATCCACGGCGTAGTTCGTGAAGAGCTGTAACGTCTGCGCCGGATTCAGTCGGAGCGTGGCGGCGTAGTCGCGCACCGACCGGCCGATGACCGACGGGGCGTAGCGCTCGTTGCCGACTCCGATGATGCCGAGGCCGCCGTTCTCGTGGTCGGCGGTCACGAGGACGAGCGTGTCGTTCGCCGGATTGGGGTCGGTGTTGGTCCCGGCCGCGAAGTCGAGCGCCACCTTCACGGCGTTGTCGAACTCGATCGTGTCCCAGATGGTGCGATCGGCTTCCGACTCGTGGGCTTGCTTGTCGATCGACGCGCCCTCGACCATCAGGTAGAAGCCCTTCGGCGAGTGCGCCGAGAGCGCCGCCAGCGCCGCCCGGGTCATGTCGGGCAACATCGGCTGGTCGCGCACGTCTTTGTTGCGTTCGAGGGCGAGCTCGTCGCTGTAGCGGCCCGCGCCGACCTTGTCGAAGGCCACTGACATGTGGCGCGGATGGAACAGCCCGAGCAGCGCTTTCGGCGGCGCGCCAGATAGCATCGTCTTCACGTCGGCGCCCGTTCGCAGGACGGCGAACCCGGCACTGCTGAATTCGTGCACCAGATCGCGGTCGTCTTTGCGCGTGCCGCCGGCCGCGGCCGGCAGGAAGTAGGTGGACCCGCCCCCCATCAGCACGGAGACGCCGTTGCTGGCGCGCTCGTCCACGAAGCGGGCCGCGATGTCGTAGTAGGCGTCGCGGAACGACGTGTGGACGGCGTTGCCGGCGGGGGTGGCGTCGATCACCGCGGCCGTCGTGACGATGCCCACGTTGAACCCGCGGCCGCGCGTGCGCCTCAGCAGCTCGCCGATGTACTCGACGCGGGGGTTGTCGAAGTGGTCCGCCGTGTTGTCGGGATAAACGCCCACGTGGTTGTTGTTGGCCTTGTGACCGGTCACGTACGCCGACATGCCCGGGGCCGAATCCGTGATGGTGGCGTTCAGGGCCGAGGTCATCACCATTCCCGTGACGTCCATCGTGTCCATCGCCAGGGGCGCGTTGGTCTTGCCGAGAGTCTGCCCCCGCGACACGATGCGCGCCGCCGTCCGGTGCGACACGCCCATGCCGTCGCCGACGAGCATGATCACGTTGCGGGCGGGACGCGCGCCCGCCCGCGCCAGCTGCCAGGCACCGACCTCGTAAGTGGCGGTCATCGTGGCGCCGTCAGCGGTGCGCACGGACACCTGATGCCGCCCGGCGCGCGTGAAGCTCGTGTCGCGCAGCAGGAAGTTCGTGGACGTGGCCGGCGCCGACGCCGCGGGCCGCGCGACAGTGCCAATTGGCGTGCCCGTGCCGCCGGCGCCCTTCTCGCCGCCGGGACCGGGCGCGAGCACGTTGCGGGCGGAGACGTCGACGCCGTCGAGCGTGACGGCGAGTCCTGACGGTGCCGCGGCGGCCGTGGCCTCGATTCGCAGATCGAAGCGCTGCCCAACGGCAATGGTGGCGCCCGAGGGCGGCATGATCCGCAGCCGCGTCTGGGCGCCGACCGGCGCGGCCGGCGACAGGAGCAGCAGGAGCGCAACGACGACGGGAGCCAGCACGCGCATGGCGCGATGCTAGCACGCAGCCTGCGACGGCATCGCGACGGCCAGGCTACCGCTCGAGCTCGTCGAGCAGCGGCCGCCAGCGCCGGCGAGACACCTCGATGACGGTGCCGTTCGAGAGCACGATCTGCCCGGCGCCGTCGGTGTGCGGCTTGGCCTCGCGCACCGCGTCGAGGTGCACGACCGCGGCGCGCGATACCTGGAAGAACCGCGCGGGGTCGAGCCGGCGCAGGAGCTGCGCCAAGGTGGGCTGCATCAACAACTGCTCGGTGGCGGTGTGCAGCCGCGTCTGCCCGTCGTCGAAACTGAAGGCCACGACCTCGGCCAGCGGCACGACCTTGTAGCGCGCGCCGCGTCGCGCCAGGAAGCGCGCGGGCGACCCTGGCAGCGTTGCGGTGTCGTCCTGGTCAGCGCCACTGCCCGCACCCGCGTCTGCGTCCGTGGCGGCCGAGGCAGCTGTCGCCGGGTAGGGCGTCGCACGAACGAGCGCGGCATCCAGACGCGTCCGCGTGACCGGCTTCAACAGATAGTCGACCGCCTGCAGTTCGAACGCATCGACGGCGTGCTGGTCGAAGGCCGTGCAGAAGATGATGGCGGGACGCCTCGGCCCGAGTGACGCGGCCACCTCGAGGCCGCTGCAGCCCGGCATCTGGATGTCGAGGAACACGACGTCGGGCGTCAGCTCCTGAATGCGCTCGATCGCCTCGACGCCGTCTTCGGCCTCGCCGACGATCTCGACGTCAGGCCGCTCCGAGAGCAGCTGGCGCAGCCGCCCGCGGGCCGGAGCTTCGTCGTCGACCAGCAGCACCCGCAGGCTCACGCCATCCTCCGCAGCAGCAGCACCGTGACATCGTCCTGGATCTGGTTGACGCCCCGATGACGCTGCACCTCGCGCACGATGTCGTCGGCCACCGTGGCCAGGTCGGCGCCCGCACCGCGGTGTGCAAGTACGGCGAGAGCCGCCAGGTCGAAGTCCTCGCCCGCTGCGTTGCAGGCTTCGCAGACGCCGTCGCTCATGACAATCAGCGTATCGCCTGGCGCTAACACATGCGAGGCCGAAGGGAACTCGACGACGTCCATCAGGCCTACCGCTGGCGCCGTCGATGCGAGAGCGGGCGCCCAACGCCCATCCGGCGAGACCAGCACCGCCGCTGGATGGCCGGCGTTCACGTACCGCAGTTCGCCCGTGGCCGGGTCGAGCAGCCCATGGAGCAAGGTCGCGTAGCGTGATCCCTCGGTGGAGGCCATCACGTCGCGGTTGAGCGACGTCATCATGGCTGCCAGCGTGAGGTCCCGCTGCCGGATGGCCGCCTGCCAGCGGGCCTGCACGCTCGACGCGATCAGCCCGGCCGCCATGCCCTTGCCCGACACGTCGCCGAGCACGAAGGCCACCTTGTCGTCCACGAACTCGGCGTCGTAGAAGTCGCCGCCCACGGCCCGCGCCGGCAGGCTGCGCGCGCTCACCGCAAAGCCGGGCACGTCGGGCATGGTGCGCGGCAACAGAAACGACTGCGCCCGCACCGCGTCGTCGACTTCCTGCGTGGCCTCGTGGCGCGCGGTCAGCTTCTGGCGCAGGCGGTCCAGCGTGGCCTGCAGCCGCGGCCGGGTCACCGGCTTCAGCAGATAGTCGGCGGCGTCGTACTGGAACGCATCGACGGCGAAGCGCTCGTAGGCCGTGGCGAACACGATGAACGGCCGCGGCTCGGGCAGCGTCGCCGCCAGATCGGTGCCGCGTTCGGCCGGCATCTCGATGTCGAGGAACAGCACGTCGGGGGCCAGCGCCGCCACGGCCGCGCGGGCGGCATCGGCGTTCTCGGCCTCGCCCACCACCTGCACGCCGCCGAGCTCGTGCAGCAGCGCCGTGAGCCGCGCCCGCGCGGGCGCCTCGTCGTCGACCAGCACCACCCGCATCACGCCGTCACCTCGCGCCCCGAGCCGGCGCCGCGCCCGTCGGGCGTCACGATCGGCATGCTGATGGTGGCCAGCGTGAGACCGCGCGCGTCGTCGCGGGCGAGCGTGAAAGCGGCATCGTCGCCGAAGTGGCCGCGCAGCCGGTCGCGCACGCTGCGCAGACCGAACTGCTCGCCGGCGCGCCGCGCGAAGTCGGACGCGCCCGGGGCCTGCGCCGGACCGGGCCCGTTGTCGGACACGGCAATCGTGAGCCGGCCGCCGGCCACCCGCGCCGTGACGTCGAGCGTGCCGTGCCCGCGCACCTGCGCGATGCCGTGCTTCACCGCGTTCTCGACCAGCGTGTGCACGAGCATCGCCGGCACCTGTGCGCGGCGCGCGGCCGGATCGGCGTCGATGGCGTAGCGCAGGCGCGTGCCGAAGCGCGCCTCCTCCACGTCCAGATATGCGGCGGCGAACGCCAGTTCCTGGTCGAGCGCCGCCCATTCGCTTTCGGAGCGGCGCAGCGTGTGCCGGAACACTTCCGAGAGCTGCTCCACGGCGCGATCGGCGCGGGCCGGATCGCTGTGGATGAGCGAGGCCACGGTGTTGAGCGCGTTGAAGAGGAAGTGCGGGTTGATCTGCGCGCGCAGCGCCTTCAGTTCCGACTGGCTGGTCTGCACGCGCAGGGTCTGCTCGAGCAGGTCTTGCTCCTGCCGCCGCTGCTGCAGCCGCACGTTCTCCACGAGGTAGGTGATGACCGTGCCCAGCGAGCGCAGCAACGTCAGGTCCTGGCTGAGCAGCACGCGTTCGCCCGGCACCCGTGGCACACACACCCACAGGCTGGGGTCGGCGGCGCTGCCCTCCACCCTGAAGACCATGCGGGCCGTGTCGTCATCGGGCGCACTCGTGCTCAGCGTCACCGTGACGCCGAGTACTTCCTTCAGGCTGTATTCCGCAGCGGAAATCAGACCGGGCTCGTCGGTGGCGGCCTGCAGCGACGCCAGCACCGTGGTCACCGCCGAGACCGGCGTGTAGTGCCGGCCGAACCACGCGCGATCGAGCCGCGTGCTCAAGTGGCCCGCCAGGCGCGGCGCCGCCAGCATGAGCGGCACGGCGGCCAGGGCGAACAGCCAGGGCCGCGCACCGTCGCGGGGCAGCCCGTCGAGCCACGGCAGCGCGACGGCGAAGAACGCGCCCAGCGCCGCAAGCGTGGCCAGCAGCATCGCCGCGCGTTTCACCAGCAGGTCGTAGAACTCGAAGCGGTTCTCGTAGTAGGTCGTGGCCGACAGGAAGAGCAGCGGTGCCACGCTCATCACCCGGCCGAGTACCGAGAACGAGAAGGTCTCCAGGCTGGTGAAGGCCGGCACCAGGTTCATGAGCGTGAGGAACACGAACAGCCCGTTCAGCACGTGCCGCAGGTTGTGTTGATCGGGCGTGGCGGCCCGGCGCGGATTGCGGTTCAGGACGGCCGCCGAGTAGACGCCGGCCACGGCGAAGAGCGCCGCAATCCCCCCACCGATCCAGGCCCCGGCGTTCGGGAGGGTCACGAGGCCGGACACGAGGCTGAACGCGCCCACGGCCGCGAGCGGCGCCACCACGTAGCCGGCCACGAGCACGCGGGTGGCCCAGGCGCGCGCGGCCCCGGTCCAGTCATCGACGTGCGCCTCCTGATACATCGTGTGCATGATGAGCGGCGGAAAGCCCAGGACGAGCAGCAACTGCAGGTGATCGAGCCAGCCGCGCTGACTGCTGGCGCTCACGATGTCCGAGAACTGGTCGAGGCCGAGCACCACGAACCAGACCGCCGACCAGGCAAACAGCGTGATGCTGGCGGCGTCGAGGCGGGTGCGCCCGGCCACGTCGCGGTTGCGGTGCGGCGACCACACCGAGCTGGCCTGGCGTAACGAGAGCGTGAGCGCCGACCCGTAGGCGAAGGCGCCGAGCACGTAGACCAGCAGGAAGACGATTGCGGCAGTGGTGGCCATGAGTCGTCGTCAGGAGCATACGCTTCCTGGCCCGCGCCCGGTCGCCTCCGGCGACTGGACGGCCGGGCTCGAAGGTCGAGTGGCCGCGGGGCGCCGCCGGACGGGGAGCACGGGTGAGCCTCGTCCGCTGCGCCGCGATCAACAATCGGGTGTGCACGGAACGTCTCGCACGCCGGCAATCGACTTCGCGGCCCTGGCCGCCCGTCTTCCCTCGTCGCCGCTGACGCGCTTTGCCCCGGCGCCCACCGGCTACCTGCACCTGGGGCACGTGGTGAACGCCATCTGCGTGTGGGGTACGGCGCGTACGCTCGGCGGCCGCGTGCTGCTGCGACTCGAGGACCACGATCGTCAGCGCTGCCGGCCCGAATACGAAACCGCGCTGCTCGACGATCTTGACTGGCTGGGCCTCCAGCCAGACGCCTTTCCCACCGACGCCTTTCGCGCCGGGCCGTGCGAGAGCCGCCAGTCGGACCGTCACGCGCACTACCAGCGCGCCGCGCAGACGCTGATTGCCCACGGCCTGGTGTACGGCTGCCGCTGCACGCGGCGCGAGATCGATGCCGCCAATGCCGCCGCCCGCGACGTGTCGGGCCCCGTCGCCGCGGCGGTCCCGGGGACGCCGACGGAGCTGCGCTATCCCGGAATCTGCCGCGCGCGCGGACTGCCACTCGACTCGCGCGTGGCCTGGCGGCTCGTCGTGGACCGCGGCACGGTGGCCTTCGACGACGCCGTCCACGGACCGACGCGCCAGGACCCCTCGGCGCAGTGCGGCGACCTGCTGCTGCGCGATCGCCTCGGCAACTGGACGTATCAGTTCGCCGTCAGCGCCGACGACCTGGCGCAGGGGGTGGACCTGGTCGTGCGCGGCGACGACCTCTTCGCGTCCACGGGACGCCAGATGCTGCTCGCGCGCCTGCTCGGCCGCCCGCGCCCGCTCGTCGTCCTGCACCACCCGCTCGTGATGAAGTCGGCCACGCAGAAGCTGAGCAAGTCGGACCGCGACACGGGCGTGCGCGACCTGCGCGCGGCCGGATGGTCGGCTGAGCGCGTCCTCGGCCACGCCGCACATCGTGCCGGCCTCATCGGCGCCGAGCGCGACGTGCGCGTGGACGAACTGCCCTCAGTCGTTGCGCAGTAGCGACCCGCCTCCAGACCTGGCGTCGGTCCGCACGGGCGTCTGCGCGCGCGCGGCCACTCCGTCTCGTCTCGCTCGCGCCTCGGCGCACCCACGACAGGCCTGCCGCGGATATGCGTCAACCGCGCGCACTGGTCCTCGATGCTGTTCATGGCATTTCTGGGTGCCGCCATACTCACCGTGAGACTGGTGCGCGAGCCACACGGCGACTGAGCAGAACGATCTGGGCACGGCCGCCGGGCCGTGTCATGATCAACCGACACCCCCTGGCGTCCAGCGCCGCACTATCTCGTGGAGCACCCATGACCCGTCTTTCGCGCACGTTCGTTGTTCTGCTATTTGTGACGTCGATGGCCGCGGCGGGCTGCGCCACGCTCGAGCCGCCCCGTATTCAGGTGCAGCGGCTGGGCCGGCCACAGGTGGGCCTCACCGGGGCCACGCTCGACGTCACGTTCAACGTGCGTAATCCCAACCCCGACCCCATCACCATCGAGCGCGTGCAGTACGACCTCATTCTGAACGGCGTGCGCGTGGGCGATGGGTTCATCACGCAGTCGGTGGAGGTGGCGGGCTTCGGCGAGGCGCGGATGTCGTCGCGCTTCGACCTGAACTACCTGCGTGTGCCGGGCGCGGTGAAGTCGATCATGGACCGCGACCGGGTCGACGCTCGCACCCGCGGACGCTTCTACATGCGGCGTGGCGGCGGCCGGGGGCGGCGCGTGAACTTCAGCTCGGATGCCACCCTCGACTTCGACCGCGGCCCCCGGCAGTAGGCGATGCACGACCTCACGAAGGGCTCGATCGCCCGGCATCTGTTTGCGACGGGCGGCTTCATGCTCTTCACGATGCTCTTCCAGACGCTGTATTTTCTGGCGGATCTCTACTGGATGGGGCGCCTGGGGAAGGAAGCCGTGGCGGCGGTGGGCGTGGCCGGCAACCTCACGTTCGCGGTGCTGGCGTTGACGCAGATGCTGGGCGTCGGCACGACTACGCTGGTGGCGCACGCCGTGGGACGCAAAGACCCTGATGGCGCGCGCCGGGTCTTCAACCAGGCGCAGTCGATGTCGCTCATTGCCGGCGCCGCATTCCTGGTCGTGGGCCTGGCGCTGACGCCGCTCTACGCGTCGGTCTTCAGTGCCGACGCCGCCACCGCCGCGCTGGTGCGTCAGTTCCTGTGGTGGTTCGTGCCGGCCATGGCCCTGCAGTTTGCCCTCGTGGCCGTGTCGTCCGCGCTGCGCGGGCTGGGCGATTTCAAGCCCGGCATGGTCGTGGGCAGCAGCACCGTCGTGCTCAACATGGCGCTCGCCCCGGTCTTCATCTTCGGCTGGGGCACCGGGCGGCCGATGGGCGTGGCCGGCGCCGCCATGGCCTCGCTCGTCGCCATTGCCGTGGGCGTGGCGTGGCTGTACTACTACGCCGAGCGCCCCGGGTCGATCTTGCGCGTGCGCCGCGCCGAGATGGCGCCAGAGGTCGCGACGTGGCAGCGCCTGCTCGGCATCGGTCTGCCAGCCGGGGTGGAGTTTGCGCTCATCGCCGTCTACATGGCCGTCGTGTACGTCGTGAGCCAGCCCTTCGGCTCCGCCGCCCAGGCCGGGTTCGGGATCGGCCAGCGGGTGGGCCAGTCCGGCTTCATGCCCATCGTGGCCCTGGGATTTGCCGTGGCGCCGGTGGCTGGCCAGAACTTCGGCGCGGGCCTGGCAGGTCGCGTGAGGGCCACCTTCCGCATGGCGGCCCAGTTGTCGCTGGCGGGCACGGCCGGCTTCGTGGCGGTCTGCCAGGTGTTTCCCGC
>JANORI010000398.1:0-1883 GCA_031415235.1 Acidobacteriota bacterium
GTGAGTCCGATCGCGTTCTTCTTCAGCGACGGGTGGTGCGCCTTGGGCTTGGCGATGTAGGTCATGCCGCTTTCTCCATCTTGGCCTTCACGCCGGAAATCACGTGATGCGCGCTCATCGGGAAGCCGGCGTAGTAGCGCACCGACTCGAGCTGCGTCAGGGGCACGCCGGTGTTGAGCATGAGCAGGCTGCGCAACTGCGCGTCGCGGTTCTGCTCCACCACGAAATTGGTTTCGTGCTCGGCCAGGAACGCGCGAACCTCCTCGCCGAAGGGGAACCCGCGCACGCGCAGGTAGTCCACGGCGATGCCGTCCTGGGCCAGCAGGTCCATCGCCTCGACGCAGGCCGCATGGCAGCCGCCCACCGTGACCAGGCCCACCTTGGCGCCCGGCGTGCGCGTGATGATCGGCGCGGGCACGGCCTTGGCCGCGTTCTGAATCTTCCGGTCGATGCGGTCGAGCACCTCCTGGTACTCGTCCGAGTCCTCGGTGTAGGCGCCGAACTTGTTGTGGCCCGATCCGCGCGTGAAGAACGCGCCCTTGGGATGCACGCCCGGCAGCGAGCGCTGCGGGATGCCGTCGCCGTCCACGTCGAGGTAGCGGTAGAAGGTCTTGGCCGCGTCGAGCTCGGCGGCCGACAACACCTTGCCGCGATCGGGCCGGTAGGTGTCGTCCCACTGCAGCTTCGGCACCATCCAGTCGTTCATGCCGATGTCGAGGTCGCTCAGCACGAACACCGGCGTCTGGAAGCGCTCGGCCAGGTCGAACGACGCAACCGCCATCTCGAAGGCTTCCTTCGGGTCCGACGGATACAGGCAGATGTGCCGCGTATCGCCGTGCGAGGCGTAGGCGCAGAGCATCAAGTCGCCTTGCTGCGTACGCGTGGGCATGCCGGTGGAGGGGCCCGTGCGCTGCACGTCGAAGATCACCGCCGGCACTTCGGCGTAATAGGCCAGGCCGATGAACTCGTTCATGAGCGAGATGCCCGGGCCCGACGTGGGCGTGAAGGCGCGCGCGCCGGCCCACGAGGCGCCAATCACCATGCCGATGGCGGCGAGTTCGTCTTCCGCCTGGATGATCGCGTAGCGGTTCTTCTTCGTGTCCTTGTCGACGCGGAACTTCTGGCAGAAGCCCTTGAAGCCTTCCATCAGCGAGGTGGACGGCGTGATCGGATACCACGCGCCCACCGTGGCGCCGGCAAACACGCAGCCCAGACCGGCAGCGGTGTTGCCATCGATCAAGATCTTGTCCTTCGTGTCGTCCATCCGCTCCAAGCGAATCGGCAGCGGACACGCGAAGTGGTCCCTCGCGTAGTCGTAGCCCAGGGCAATCGCCGTGTCGTTCGACGCCATCAGCGCGGGCTTCTTCGAGAACTTCTCCTGCGTGAGCGCGCGCACCACTTCGGTGTCGATGCCGATGAGCGCCGCCAGGGCGCCGGCATACGCGATGTTCTTCATGAGGATGCGCTCGCGCACGCCCTTGAAGGCGGCGTTGCACAACTCGGCCAGCGGCACGCCCAGGTAGGTGACGTCGGGCCGCTGCAGCTTCTCGTCGAGCGGCCAGCTCGAGTCGAACAGCAGCCAGCCGCCGCTGCGCACCTCGGCCACGTCCTTGGCGTAGGTGGCGGCGTTCAGCGCCACCATCAGGTCGAAGTGCGGCGTGCGCGCGGTGTAACCGTGTTTGTTGACGCGGATTTCGTACCACGTCGGCAGGCCCTGGATGTTCGACGGGAACACGTTCTTGCCCGTGACCGGGATGCCCATCCGGAAGATGGCCTGCATGATCAGGCCGTTGGCGCTGGCCGAGCCGGTGCCGTTGGCCGTGGCGATCTTGAATGCGAAGTCGTTGACGCGATCCATCTCTAGCGGTCTCCCCGACATCCTG
>JANORI010000399.1:0-1911 GCA_031415235.1 Acidobacteriota bacterium
GATGCGGCGCACGGCGTCTGCGAGCGCCGCGATGGTGACCGGCACACCATCGGCCTGCGCCACGGCGGCGTTCTCGTCCGTGACCATGCGCATCACGTCGCGTGTGCCCTCGTCGGCGACGAGGTGACGGTAGCGCAGTTGCGTGAGGGCCGAGATGGCGTTGTAGGCGCAGTTGGCGGTGAGCTTGGTCCAGAGGTCCACGCGGATGTCGTCGGACACGCGGCACGGCACGCCGGCGGCGAGCAGCCGCTCGACCAGCGCGTTGAAGGTGGTCTCGGCCGCGGCGCTTGGCATCGCTGGTAGGTCCGGACCTGTGGCAGACGATCCCAGGGGCCGGCCGAGCACGAGTGAGCCGCCGCCGTTGTGGCGCAGGCGGCCGGCGCCGGTCATCTCGACCGACACATACACGGCGGCCGCCGCCACGGGGTTCGGCACGCGCGCGCTGATGCGCCAGGCGTTGTCCACGCCGTTCTGCAGGCTCACGAGCAGGGCCGTGGGCGGCACCACCTGCGCCAACGCGTCGGCCACTGATTCGGTCCCGACCGACTTCACGCACACGAGCACCACGTCGGCGTCGCGCAGGGCGCCCAGGTCGGTGGATGCCGCCATCGGCACGCGCGTGACCTGGCCGGCACTGGTCAGCTCGAGGCCGGCGGCGTTCACGGCGTCGGCATGCGGCGCGCGACCCACGAGCGTGACGCGCGCACCGCCGCGGGCCAGCATGGCACCAAAGAAGCTGCCCACGGCCCCTGCACCCATCACGCCCACGTGCAGGGCCGATCGTTCATTCGCGCTCATCTCACCAGCCTACCGTGCCACCGCGGTGAACGCCGCCGCCAGCCGCGTGAGCCCCTCATCGATCCGCGGCCCACTGATGGCGCCATAGCCGAGCACGAGGCCGGCGCGGCCCGGCGGGCTCATCGAGAAGTCGGCGAGGCTGCGCACCGCCACGCCGCGCGCGCCGGCGCGCGCCACCACGTGCGCGATGTCCACGGTGGCGTCGGGGTTGAGCGTGGCCGCCAGGTGCATGCCCGCGGCCGAAGGCACCACCCGCAGCCACGGTGACAGCAGGCGCTCGAGGCCCTCGACGATGCGGTCGTAGCGGCTGGCGTATTCACGCGTCACCGTGCGGATGTGCCGCGCCAGCAGGCCCTCATCGATGAAGCGCGCCAGCGCGGCCTGCGTGGCCAGCTCGCCGTGCCAGTCGGCGAGCTGCTTGGCGGCGTGCAATGCCGGCTGCAGCGAGATCGGCGCCACCAGGAAGCCGACGCGCAGCGTGGGCAGCAGCACCTTCGAGAACGAGCCCACGTAGATCACGCGACCCGCGCGATCGAGGCTTTGCAGCGGATCGAGCGGACGTCCGCCGAAGCGGAACTCGGTGTCGTAGTCGTCTTCGAGAATCACGGCGCCGCAGCGCTCGGCCCACGCCAGCAGCGCCGTGCGGCGGCGTAGCGACATGGTGGTGCCCATCGGAAACTGGTGCGACGGCGTCACGTAGACCAGCCGCGCACTGCGTGGAATCGCGTCCACGACCAGCCCCTCGTCATCCACCGGCACGCCCACCACCCGCGCGCCCAGGCTCTGATACAGCAGCCGCACGCGCGAGTAGCCGGGGTCTTCCATCGCCACACACGTGCCCGGCGCGATGAGCACGCGGCCGATCAGGTCGAAGGCCTGCTGCGCGCCTTGCGTGACCACGACGTCGTCGGCTTCGGCCCGCACCGCGCGTGACACGCCCACATGGCGGGCAATGGCCGCGCGCAAGCCCGCATGTCCGGCCGGATGCCCGTAGGTGGCATACGGCGCCGCCGAGGTTCTGAACTCATTGGCGATGAGTCGCCGCCAGGCGGTGAGCGGGAACAGGGTGTTGTCGGGCGTGCCGGGGCTGAAGTCGTAGGCGGCATCGCCCTG
>JANORI010000400.1:0-4517 GCA_031415235.1 Acidobacteriota bacterium
GACTACCTGCCGCGCGAGCCGCGCCTGTTGCGCCCCGCCAACTTCCCCGCGGGTGCGCCAGGCCACGGCGCGTATCTGGCCACCGCCAGGAACGGCGTGAAGGTGGGCGTGGTCAATGTGATGGGCCGTGTGTTCCTGGCCAGCATCGACGACCCATTCACGACCGCGTCGCGCGAGGTCGCGCGGCTCAGGTCCGAAGGCGCGCAGCTCGTGTTCGTCGACATGCACGCTGAAGTCACGTCCGAGAAGATCGCCATGGGCTGGTATCTGGACGGCGCGGCCACGGCCGTCGTCGGCACGCACACCCACGTGCAGACCGCCGACAACCGGGTGCTGCCCAAGGGCACGGCGTATCTCACCGACGTGGGCATGACGGGCCCCCACGACGGCGTCATCGGCGTGGAAAAAGCGCCGGTCATCGCCAAGTTCCTGAGCGGTTTGCCGGCGCGGTTCGAGACGGCGAGCGGCGATCCGCGCTTGAACGGCGTCGTCATCACGGCGGACCCCGCGACGGGCCGGGCCACGGGCATCGAACGTGTCAGTCTTTCTCCCGCCGACCTCGACCAGTTGTCGCGGGGCGACGTGACGCCCACGCCGTGACCCGCAGCGGCCTGCCCTTCGACGAACCCGAACCAGCGCCGCCGCCGGCGCCCGTGCGCCGCGTGCTGTCGGTGGGTGAACTCACGGCCACGCTGCGCACGCTGGTTGAATCCGAGTTCTACGAGGTCTGGGTCGAAGGCGAACTCTCGGGCGCGCGTGTGTGGAACACCGGCCATTTGTACTTCACGCTGAAGGACGCGCAGGCCCAACTGAAGGGCGTGATGTTCCGCTCGTCGCTGCGGCTACTGAAGTTCGCCCCCGAAGACGGCGCGCACGTCGTCGCCCGCGGCCGCCTCAGTGTCTACGACCCGCGGGGCGAGTATCAGCTCGTCTGCGAGCACCTGGAGCCCAAGGGACTCGGGGCGCTGCAACTCGCCTACGAGCAGCTGCGCAAGCGGCTGGCGGCAGAAGGCCTCTTCGACCAGGCCCGGAAACGGCCGCTGCCCGCGCTGCCCCGCCGCATCGGCATCGTGACGTCGCGGGACGGCGCCGCGCTGCGCGACATCGTTCGCGTGCTGCGCCGCCGCTACCCGAACGCCCATCTCGTGATTGCGCCAACTCGCGTGCAGGGCGACGGCGCCGCCGCCGAGATCGCTCGCGCCCTGCGTCTCGTGTGCACGGTGGCGCACGTGGATGTGGTGATCGCCGGGCGAGGCGGCGGGTCCATCGAGGATTTGTGGGCGTTCAACGAGGAAGCCGTCGCTCGGGCCATTGCCGCGTGCCCAGTGCCGGTAATTTCCGCCGTGGGGCACGAAACCGACGTCACGATTGCCGACTTCGTGGCCGACTTGCGCGCGCCCACGCCGTCGGCCGCCGCAGAGATCGTGGTTGGCCGGAAGGACGAGTTCGTCGGACACATCGTGACGCTGCACGGGCGCGCGCGCTCGGCCATGCGCGCCACGCTACAGCAGCTCACGACCCGTCTGCATTACCTGGAGGCCCGACCCGCGCTGGCCGGGCTGCCCGGACGTCTGGCCTTTCGCCAGCGCCATGTCACCGAGCTGGCGGGGGCGCTGCGCGTCGCGGCGGGCGCGGCGTTCACCGGCCGCCGCCGACGGCTCGACCAGCTGGCGCGCTCGCTCGACGGGCACCGTCCCCAGGCGCGCCTGGCGCGCGTGCGGGCCGCGCTCGTGCAACTGCGCAGCCGGCTCGATACCGCCGTCCGGTCGCGTCAATACGCGGCGCACACCCGCGCGCGCGAGGCCGCCGCGCGACTGCACGCCCTCAGCCCGCTCGCGGTGCTGGGTCGTGGCTACGCGGTGTGCTGGAATGACGACCGCACGGCCCTCGTGCAGCGGGCCGACCGGCTCGCACCAGGGGACCGCGTGCGCGTCACGCTCGGTCAGGGAGAAATCGGCTGCGACGTGCGCGAGGTGCACGACGACGCCCGGCCGCCAGGGAGATCATGATGGACGACACGATCAAGGACTTCGAAGCCGCCATCGCGGAGCTGGCCACCATCGTGAAGAAGCTCGAGGACGGCGACCTGGCGCTCGAAGCGTCGCTGGCGCTCTACGAGCGCGGCGTGCAGCTGCAGCGCTTCTGCCACGAACGGCTCGAGGCGGCGGAACGACGCATCGACATCCTGAACGAGCGTGGCGAACTCGTGCCGGCGCCACCGGCGCTCACCGAGATTGGGCAGGACGAGGACCGGTAGTGACGCCGTTCGAGGACTTCGCCGCCGCGTGCCGCGACGAGGTCGAGCGCGCACTCGACGACTACCTGCCGCGCCCGCCCGCCTGCCCCGCGGTCGTCGCCGAGGCCATGCGCTACAGCGTGATGGCCGGCGGCAAGCGTCTGCGGTCGATTCTGGTGCTCGCCGCCGCCGATGCGGTGGCCACGGCGCGGGGCGACGACGCCGTCGCGGCGCGCCAATTGGCGCTGCCGGCCGCGTGCGCGCTCGAGCTGATTCACACCTACTCGCTCATTCACGACGACCTGCCGTCGATGGATGACGACGCACTGCGGCGCGGCCGCCCGACCCTGCACAGGGTGGTCGGCGAAGGCCAGGCGATTCTCGCGGGCGACGGCCTGCAGGCCGAAGCGTTTCAGGTGATTGCGCGCGAACCCCGCAGCACCGACCCCGTCGTCGTCATGCGCAAACTGCGCGTGATCGACGTCGTGACCCGCGCCGCCGGCGCACTCGGCATGGTGGGCGGGCAGGCGATCGACCTTGAAGCCGCAGGCAAGGGCGCCTCCACCGTCGTGCCGCTCGACGGCGCCGCCCTGGCCGACATGCACGCGCGCAAGACGGGCGCGCTCATCCGCGCGGCCGCCGCCGCCGGCGCCATCATCGCGGGCGCCGACGACGCGCAACTCGAGGCCCTCGATCGCTGGGCAGCCAATGCCGGCCTGGCGTTTCAGATCGTCGATGACATCCTCGACGTGGAGGGTGCCTCGGGCGATCTCGGCAAGACGTCGGGGAAGGACGCGGCCCACGGGAAGCCCACCTACCCCGCGCTCTTCGGCCTCGAGCGGTCGAGGGTCCTGGCGACCGAGGCCACCGCTCGCGCCGGCGCCGCGTTGGCCGAGGGCGGCTTGCGTCCTTCGCATCTGGACGCCATCGCGCAGTGGATCGTGGGACGGCGCTCGTGACCGGCCCGGGCGCCGCGCCATGAAGCTGCGGCTCGATCAACTGCTCGTGCGGCTCGGCCTGGTCGAGTCGCGAGAGCGCGGGCAGGCGCTCATCATGGCCGGCCAGGTGGATCTCGACGGACGGGCCGCGTCGAAGGCCGGCACGATGGTGTCGGAACACGCCGACGTGAAGGTCATCGGCCCCGACCATCCGTGGGTGAGCCGCGGCGGGGTCAAGCTGGCCCACGCCCTCGAGACGTTCGGCATCGAGGTCACCGGCGTGCTCGCCGTGGACATCGGCGCCTCTACAGGAGGCTTCACCGACGTGCTGCTGACTCGTGGGGCGCGCAAGGTGGTGGCCGTGGATGTGGGCCACAACCAGCTGCACTGGCGCATCCGCACCGACCCGCGCGTGGTCGTCGTCGAAGGCATGAACGCCCGCCACCTCACGCCCGGTGACCTGCCCGACCTGGCCGGCGGCGCCGACGTGGCGACGGTGGACGTGTCGTTCATCTCGCTCGCGCTCATCTTGCCCGCGCTGGCCACGATCGTCACGCCCGGCGCCAACGTCGTGGCGCTCGTGAAGCCCCAGTTCGAAGCCGGCCGCAAGGACTCGCCCAAGGGGGTGGTGCGCGATCCGGCCGTGCACGCTCGGGTGCAGGCGGAGGTGGCCGCCAAGGCCGCTGCGATAGGATGGACGCGCGTGGCCTCCACGCCCTCGCCCATTGTGGGCGCGAAAGGCAATCGCGAGTTCCTGATGCATCTTCGCCTCGCCGCCCGTCCGAAGGCCTGACCATGCGCATCGGCATCGTCGCCAAACCCGATCTCGTCGCCGCGCGCGACACGCTGGCGCAACTGCGCGGCTGGCTCGACGCGCGCGGCGCCACGACGTGCTGGGCGCCGGAAGCCGCGGCGCTGCTGGCCGACCCGCCCGAGTCGGTCGTCAATCGCGACGACATGGCCGAACGAGTGGACCTGGTCGTGGTGCTCGGCGGCGACGGCACGCTGCTCGCCATGGCCGACCGGATCGCGCGTGCCGGTCGCGACGTGCCGATCCTGGGCGTCAACTTCGGCAGCCTCGGCTTCCTCACCGAGATCACGCGGCCGGAGTTGCTCGGCGCACTCGCCGACGTGATGGAGGGCCGCTCGCTGCTCGACGAGCGCATGATGTTGCAGGCCACGACCAGCCGCGCGGGGCACATGCTCGGCGACACGGCCGTGCTCAACGACGTCGTGTTCACGCGCACCGCCATCTCGCGCATCATCGACCTCTCGGTGTGGGTGGGCGACCAGTTCGTCACCCACGTGAAGGCCGACGGCCTGATCGTGGCGAGTCCCACCGG
>JANORI010000401.1:0-11420 GCA_031415235.1 Acidobacteriota bacterium
CTCGAGGAAGTACGGAATCAGGCTGACATGATAGGCGTTGATCTTCGCAAACTCAGTGACCCGGTCTTCGCGCCCCTGGTGGTGCGAGGCCGGATGGAAGCCCGTGGTGACGCCGCTGTCGGGATACACGCGGCCCGACGCGTCGCGGCCCATCTTGAACGAGAACACGCGCGTGATATCGCTGGCAAACGCCACGGCCTGCAGGTCGAACATCAGCTTCACGTGCTCGGTGAACGAGTCGGGCACGCCCACGGGGGCGCCAGGCAACGCGCGCTGTTCCCCGCTGCTGTTCAGCGCCTCCACCTTCTGGATGCGGCGCTCGATCTCTCGCACGTCGTCGAGGTAGTCGCCGAGTCGCGAGCGGTCGACCGGACCCAGCGTGCGTTGCAGGCGGCCGATCTCGGTCGTCACCCAGTCGAGGATGCTCTTGTCTTCCCGCCGCCGCTTCGCACGTTCCTCGACCGTGGCACCCACGCCGAAGAGCTGGTCGAACGCCACGCGCGGATCGCGAATCATCGGCAACGGATCGTCGGCCGCGCCCCAGCTGATGGTGTCGGTGTAGACGCAGGAATATCCGTAGGAGCAGCCACCGGCCTGGTCCACGTTCTCGATGCAGAGCTGCATCGACGGGATCGGGGTCTCCTGGCCGGACTTCTGCGCGTAGTGCTGGTCAAGAGACGTGCCGGCCCGCACGTCCGAGCCTTGCGTCTGACGCGGGTGCGCCTGGGTGAGGAACACGGCACTTGACCTGAAGTGGTCGCCGCCGATCTCGGGCAACTCGAACGCCTCGGCGTTGCGCACGTCGGTGTTGCTCACGATGGTGAGGTAGTCGCGGTAGGGCTCGAGCGCGCGCATGCTGGTCGGCGCCAGGTCGAACGCCTTCCCCGTGGCCGCCGGCGACCACATGTGCTTCTGCGTGCCCACGACGGTCGCGCCCGCCGAGCCGTGCACCATCTCGATGGCGGCAAAACGCACCTTGCCCGCCGCCGCGGTCTTGGCATACGCGATGCGGGCCGGCAGCATCGCTTCGAGGAACGGCAAGGCCACGGTGACGCCGACGCCTTTCAGCATGGTCCGGCGCGAGAGGTGCTTCTGCGAGATGAACATCAGGGGCTCCGTGGGTCCAGGTGGTCCGAGATCAGTGACGGGGCGGCGCCGCATCGGTCATCGGCACCGGCTCGAGCTTGCCCATGCGGAAGGGCGCGCTCGTCGCGATGCCGAGGACGAACGAGGAGATCGCGTAGTTGGACTTCGCGGCGTCGCGAATGATCGCGCGCACCACCGGCATGTCGTAGCTCTCGACGCGGCGGCCGAGCGCGTAGGTCATCAGGTGCTCGGTGAAGCTCAACAGGAACGCGTCCCTGTGCGAGAGCAGCGCCGCCCGCAGCCCGGCCGGGCCGTCCATCGGCGTGCCGTCGTAGAGCTGCCCCACCGCGTCGATGGGCACCAGGCTATCCTTCGCGCGCCACTTGCCGGTGATGTCGAAGTTCTCGAGCGCCAGGCCGAGTGGATCGATCACGCGGTGGCAGGACTGGCACGCCGGGCTGGCGCGATGCTGCTCCATGCGTTCGCGCACCGACAGCAGTCGCCCCCCGGCGCTGCCCTTCGTCTCTTCAAGCGCGGGCACATTGGGCGGCGGCGCGGGCGGGGGCGAGGCGAGCAGCACCTCCATCACCCACTTGCCGCGATTGACCGGCGAGGTGCGGTCGGCAAACGACGTGGCGAGCAGCACCGACCCATGCCCAAGAATGCCGCGACGGTATTCGGGTACGGTCACGCGCTGGTAGGCGTCGCCCGTGATGTTGGGGATGCCGTAGTGTTTGGCCACGCGCTCGTTGACGAACGAGTAGTCGGCCGACAGCAATTCGAGGATGCTGCGGTCTTCGCGCACCAGACTGTCGAAGAAGAGCTCCGTCTCACGCACGAGCGCGCTCGACAGGTAGGTGTCCCAGTGCGGCGCGTAGTGATAGACGGGACGCACCTTCTCCACGACCTGCAGGCGCAGCCACTGAAGTCCGAAACGAGTGGAGAGCGCCTCGGCACGCGGATCGGCCAGCATGCGCCGCGTTTCCTTCGCCAGCCCGGCCGGCGTGGCCACACGAGACGCCGACGAGACGAGGGCCTCGTCGGGTACCGCCCCCCAGAGGAAGAACGACAGGCGCGACGCCACGTCGGCCCCGCCCAGCGCAAAGGTCTGACCCGGTTTCGCCGTGGCCGGTGCCTGTTCGAGGCGGAACAGGAAACGGGGGCTGGCGAGCACGGCCTGCAAGGCAGCGCGCACGCCCGACTCGAAGTCGCCATCGGCGCGGCCCTGGTCGTAGAACGTCATCAGACCCTGCAATTCCTCTGCGCTCACGGTGCCGCGATAGGCCCGGGTGGCCAGCTTCGCGATCGCCTGCTTCGCACACGGCGCTTCTTCGGCCACCGTCGTCGGCCGGCACGAAAACACCGTGCGGCGACTCACCGTGTCGGACACGCCGGTCACCGAGTGCGGGCCCGTGATGGCGAAATCGCGCAGGTGCACGAGCGCGGTCACGCCAAAGACCTCGCCGATGTTCGTGTCGGCCAGGGTGTGCTCGATCGGCATCACGAGATCGTCGACAGGGCCATCGAAGCGGTTGACGAAGGCCGCCGCCACCGTGTGCGGCCCGGCAGCGACGTGGACGGGCTTCGTGAACAGATTCATCCCGAGTTCGTCGGCTTCGTCCATGCGGGGATTTACGTCGACCAGGGCCACGCGCTCGCCGTCGATCGACACTTCCGCCTGTTCGCCCGAATACGGTCCGCCGTAGAGCTGCCCGGTCGGCCCAGCGTGCAGCATCATGCGAAAGGTGTACTCGCCGTCGGCCGGGAAGACGTGGTTCACGGACATGCCGCCGCGAGTGCCGAGCGGCGTGCCTGCCACGTGTCGGTGCTGCGACGCGGTGCGCGATGTCTTGTAGGTCGTGGCGCTGGCGGTCGCGCCGCGATCGCCGACCGCCAGGCGGCTGATCTGGCTGGCCGCGCGCAAGTAGCCCTGCAACAGCGTCGGCGAGATGCGCTGCGAGTCGGCCACGTTGTCGAAGCCGTGCGAGATGGTGTCGGCCGGCAGATACGCGGTGACGTCCACGTCCAGGCCGAGCAGGTCCTTGATGGCGCGCGCGTACTCCGCACGGTTCAGGCGTTGCGACGGACGGAATCCAGGATTGGGATTCACCGACGCGAACTCGTCCATGCGGCTCTCGAGCGCCGCGGTGAGCGCGTCGATCGTGGCGGCATCGGGCCGCTTCGACCCGGCCGGGGGCATCATGCCCGCGCGCAGCTTGCGGATCATCTTCTCGACCACGTCAGCGCGTTCCTGCGCCCGCATGGCATCGAAGCCCGCCAGCGACAGGCCCCCGGCCTTGGCCCGTTCGCTGTGGCAGGTGGCGCAATAGGTGGCTACGAGGTCGCTCTGCGCGGCCGCCGAGAGCGTGCGCAACTCGCTGGGGGAGTGCGAAGGCGCAGGCGTGGTGGGCGACGATCGACGCGGCGCTGCGGGCGGCGGCGCCGTCTGCCGGTCAGCGGTGGGCGCGGACACCTGCGGAGCCTGCCCGGTCCGCGCGGAGAGGCCCAGGCCACCGGCGGCTATCGACGTGGCCACGACCACGCCGCGCAGGGACCGTCTCAGCATGAGACGCACTTGTGGTTGTTCTTTGCCCCAAGCGATTCGAGGTACGCGATCGTCTCAGGAAAAGGCTGCACCCGCTGCACCGGCCCGTTGGCCAGGTCGATTGTGGTCTGTCCCGCGCGGTTCACGCGCGTCACGTCGGCGCCCTTCGACACGAGGTACTTGATCATCTCGGTGTCACCCCGGGAGGCCGCATGGTGAATCACCGTGTTGCCCTCGTAGTCGATGGCATTCAGGTCCACGCCGATTTCTTCGACGAGATACTTCACCGCCGGCATCATGCCCGAGGGGGCAAACACGTGGGAGTTGCCCGCGAAGCCCTTGCCGTAGCCCACCCCCGCCACGGCCTGCAGCGGCGGAATGCCGGGGCCGCCCACCGGCACCGGCGGCAGGTTGGACGTGACGCGTAACTCGCCCACCCCGTCGAGGCCGCGCGTGCGCTCGGCCGGACGCCCGCTCGGAATCTGCGGGTCGGCACCGCGCGACACGAGCAGGCGCATCGCCTCGACATCGCTCGCATACGCAGCGCGCCAGAACGGCGACGCACCCACTTCATCCACGGCGGACTGGTCGAAGTTGTAGCTGGAGTACCAGACCTTGCGCGAGAGACGCGCATTCGGGTCGGCGCCCCGGTCGAGCAACGCGCGCATCAGATCGAGGTAGGTCGTGCGCTGCTGCAGGTGCGAGCGCGGCTGCGGATAGGCGGCCGTGGGCGCCCACTGGACGTTGAGCGCGGCGTACAGCGGCCCCGCGCCGCCGCGACTCGCCAGGTTGGGGTCGGCGCCGTGGTCGAGCATGTACTTCGCCAAATCGAAGTGCCCGTTGAGCGTCGCCATGAGCAGCGGCGTCGTCTGGTCACCCGGGCTGGGCATGTTCACGACGGCGCCCGACTCGATGAGCGCACGCGCCGCTGCCGCCGCGCCTTGGCGCGCCGCAAAATGGAGGGCTGACAGCCCGCCCTGCGCGCCAATGAGTTCGTTATATCGGAAGGGGCGCGTGGCGCCGGCGACATCCCCAGCGCGGGGCGTCGCCGGGCGCGCGGGGGCGCTGGCAGCAGGAGGCTGCGGAGCGCGGCCGCCGCCGCTGCTGATCGTGCCGGCCACCTTCTCCGCCGGGTCCTGGAGCGCGCCCTGGGGCTCTGGGGGACGCCCGTCACCGTCACCGACCATCGTCAGGGCCGCCAGGTCCACGACCTTCGACGTCGTGCCGGCCGTGGCGCCGCGCGCCAGCATCAGCGCGACGACGTCCCCGCGGTCGAAGGCGGCAGCAAACATCAGCGGCGTCTGGCCGTGGGCCTTCTCGGTGGCATTCACGTCAGCCTTGGCCTCGAGCAGCGCGGTCACGGTGGCCACGTTGCCCGACTGCGCCGCCAGCATCAGCGCCGTAGCGCCGGTGGTCGTGGGCGCGTTGGGGTCGGCGCCACGATCGAGCAGCGTCTTGACGACGGCACCGAATCCGCCCTGGCTGGCCACGTGCAACGGCGTGTAGCGGCCCAGGCGGCTCGTGGCCTTCACGTTGGCGCCCGCATAGAGCAGCACCTCGGTCAGTTCGACGTCGCCGTAGGTGGCCGCCCAGTGCAACGCGGTCATCCCGTCGCCCTGCGCGCCGTTCACGTCCCCGCCCGCGCGCACGAGGCTGCGCACGCTGTCGACGTCGCGCCGCATGGCCGCGTCGGCAACCGTGCTTCGGCCAAACGCAGCACGGCCCTGAACGGCCTGCCCGTCGTCCAGTCGAAGGGCCGGGGCGGTACCCGAGGCGTGCACGCCTCCGCCGAGCGCTGCCACCAGCAGAGCGCTTGCCACCAGGTGCGGCATCCAGGTCCGGGTCATCGCTCCGCTCCTATGCCGCCGCCGTCGGGTCGACGGCGCGGTTCAGTTCCAGGGTGCCGGTGCTGTCGCCAAACGACGGTGTCTCGACGCCGATGGCCTGCAACACGGTGAGCATGGCGTTGGCCATGGGCGTGCCGTCGGCGGCTTTGACATGCAGGTTGCCCTTGAGGCGACCGGCGGCGTGTCCCGCCAGGAAGAGCGGGCAGCGCTTGTGGTTGTGCATGTTCGAATTACCCATCGCCGAACCGTAGATGACCAGGCTGTTGTCGAGCATCGAGCCGTCGCCGTCGGGCGTGTCGGCCAGGCGCTCGAGCAGGTGCGGTACGAGCCCCACGTGGTAGGCGTTGATCTTCTGGAAGTCCCGGATGCGATCCTCGCGCTCCTGATGGTGCGAGGCCGTGTGGAACGCGCTCGTCGAACCGCTCGGACCGAACACCCGATTCGACACGTCGCGGCTCATCTTGAACGCGAACACGCGCGTGATATCCGATGCGAAGGCCACGGCCTGCAGATCGAACATCAGCTTCACGTGCTCGTCGAAGGAATCCGGCACGCCAATGGGCGCGCCCGGCAGCTCGCGCGCCTCGCCGCTCGAGTTGGCCGCCTCGACCTTCTGAATCCGGCGCTCGATCTCGCGGACGTCGTCGAGGTAGTCGGAGAGCCGCGCACGGTCGGCCACGCCCAAGCGCCCCTTCAGGTCGCCGACCGATTCGGCCACGAAATCGAGAATGCTCTTGTCGTCGCGGCGCCGTGCCTTGCGCGCGTCCGGCGTCGTGCCGATGCCGAAGAGCTGATCGAACACCGCCCGCGGATCGCGAATCATCGGCAGGGGCTCGGTCGGCGACGCCCAACTGATCGAGTCGGTGTAGGCGCACGAGTAGTTGTACGAGCAGCCGCCGGCCTGGTCGACGTTCTCGATGCAGAGCTGCATCGACGGCACGGGCGTGTCCTGACCGAACGTGCGCGCAAAGAGCTGGTCAAACGACGTGCCTGCGTGCACGTCTGAGCCTTGCGTCTGCTTGGGCTTCGCCTGGGTCAGGAACACGGCCGCGGACCGGAAATGGTCGGCGCCAATCTCGGGCGCGCTGAACGCCTCGGCGTTGCGACAGTCGGTGTTGCTCACGATCGTGAGGTGCTGGCGATAGGGTTCGAGCGCCGCCATGGCCGTCGGCGCCAGATCGAACGCCGACCCAGTCGCTGCGGGCGCCCACATGTGCATCCCGGAGCCGTAGGTGGTGCTGCCGGCCGCACCGTGCACCATCTCGATGGCGATCAGGCGCAGCTTGCGGTCGGCCGCCGCGGCATAGGCCGTGCGCGCAGGCCGCATCGCGTCGAGGAACGGCAGCGCGATGGTGGCACCCAGCCCCTTGAGTGCCGTGCGCCGCGACACGTGCTGCCTGGAAATGAACGCCGCCATGATCAGTGCCTCCCCTGGTCCCTGGTCGCCGCTGCCTGTTCCGTGGTCATCGGGGCGGCTGGGTGAATGATGCTCTTCTGGAAAGGGTCGCTGGCAACGACGCCCTGGATGAACGACGAGATCTTGTAGTCACGCTTCGCCGCCTGACGAATCACCGCGCGCACGGCCGGCATGTCCGAGGGCTCGACGCGGCGGCCGAGCGCGTAGGTCATGAGGTGTTCGGTGAAGCTCAGCAGAAACGCGTCCTTGTGTGACACGAGCGCGGCCCGAAGGCCCTTCTCGCCGTCCATGCGGGTGCCGTCGTAGAAGTCACCGACCGCATCGACCGCCACGCCGTTGTCCTTGATGCGGTAGCGTCCCGTGGCATCGAAGTGCTCGAGCGCGAGGCCGAGCGGATCGATCACCTTGTGACACGACTGGCAGGCCGGGTTCTTGCGGTGGGTCTCCATCCGCTCGCGCACCGACAGCGCCTTGCCATCCGCGGTGCCGTTGGTCTCTTCGAGCGCGGGCACGTTGGGCGGCGGCGCCGGGGGCGGAGACCCGAGCAGCACTTCCATGATCCACTTGCCACGTTGCACCGGCGAGGTGCGGTCGGCAATGGACGTGAGCGTGAGCACGCTGCCGTGGCCGAGGATGCCGCGGCGCTCCTCTGGCAACGTGACCCGGCGGAACTGCGGGCCGTTCACGCCCGCCAGGCCGTAGTGCCGGGCCACGCGGTCGTTGACAAACGTGTAGTCGGCCGTCAGCAGGTCGAGGATGCTGCGGTCCTCGCGCACCAAGCTGTCGAGGAAGAGTTCGGTTTCCTTGTGCAACGCCTGCGAGAGCGTACGGTCGAAGTACGGGTACAGAATGGGATCCGGCGAGACGTCGTCGAGATCCTGCAGGCGCAGCCACTGCGACGCAAAGCGCGTGGCGAGCGCGTCGGAGCGCGGGTCTACGAGCAGGCGCGCCACCTGCTTCTCGATCTGCCCAGGGGTGATCAGACGACCCTGCGTGGCGGCGGTGAGCAGCGCCGGGTCGGGTCCCGCGGCCCAGAGGAGGAACGAGATCCGCGAGGCGAGCTCGACCTCGGCCAAGCGGTACGGCTGCCCCGGTCTCGCCGTGGCCGGCGTGTTCTCGAGCCGGAACAGGAACTGCGGGCTGGCCAGGATGGCTTCCACGGCCTTGGTCACGCCGACTTCAAACGTGCGGCCGCGGCGGCCCGTGTCGTAGAACGCCATCAAGCGGGTCACTTCGCGCTCGGTGGGCACGCGGCGGAAGGCCCGGCCGGCCAGGCCCTTCACAATCGCGGTCGCACAGGCCGTCTCATCGGCATTGGAGGTGGGCCGGCACGTGAAGATCTTGTGGCGGCTGGGTGTGTCCGACATCCCGGTGACTGTGTGCGGCCCCACAATCGCCAGATTACGCAGATGCGGCAGGGTCGTTATGCCCACGGCAGTCCCGATCTCGGTGTCGGACATCGTGTGCTCGATGGGCGCGACCAGGTCGTTGACCGGACCCTCGAAGCGCTGCAGAAAGGCCGCCGTGACCCGCTGGGGCCCGGCCTGCACGTGCACCGACGCCGTCTTCAACGACAAGCTCGACGTGGTCTCGTTCATCCGCGGGTCGATGTCGAAGAGCGCCACGCGCTCGCCATTGATCGACACCTCGATCTGCTCGCCGGTCGCCGTGTTGCCGAACAAGATGCCGAGCGGCTCGGCAAACATATCCAGACGGAACACGTAGTCGCCGTCGGCCGGGAACGCGTGCACCACCGAGATGCCGCCGCGCGTGCCGAGGGGCGCGCCGTCGGCGCGCGCCAACTGCGACGCGGTCTTCGGCTGGCTGTAGGTCGACTCGCCGGCCACGCTGTCGGGGTCGCCCACCGCCAGGGCCGTCACCTTGCTGGCCGCGCGCAGGTAGCCCTCCATCAGCGTGGGCGAGAAGGTCTGCGCGTCGGCCACGTTGTCGAAGCCGTGGCTGATGGTGTCGGGCGGCAGCAGCGGGGCGACGTCCACGTCCACGCCCAGCAGATCCTGCACGGCTCGGGCGTACTCGGCGCGATTCAGCCGCTGGAACGGCCGCCAGCCGGGATTCGGATTGACGGCCGCGTGCTCGTCCATGCGCACTTCGAGCGCGACGGCCAGTTCCTCGAGCGAGCCGGCGGGTGGGCGCTTGGCGCCGGCCGGCGGCATCATCCCGGCCCGCAGCTTGCGGAGCATCTTCTCGACCACGTCCGGAGACTCGGCCGCGCGCATGGCATCGAAGCCAGCCAGCGACAGGCCGCCCGCCTTGGCGCGGTCACTGTGACAGCCGCCACAATAGGTCGCGACCAGCTCGGTCTGCGCCGAGGAGGAGATGGCCGTCGGCGCCGCGGCGACGTTGGCACGGGGGGGCGGCGGGGTCGAGCGCGGCGGCGCCGGCGGGACGCCGCCAGTCTGCGCGGGCATCGCCGCGCGGGGCCGTGCCGCCGTCTGATCCTCGCGAGCGCCGCTGGCCGTCACCAGGCCCGTGAGGGCCAAGCCAACCGCCGCGATGATCACTGCCGCGGTCACGTTCCGGTGCATGCGCGTCCCTCCCGCTCCAAGTGGCGCCGCGGCCCTTACAGCGCCGCTGCGGTCGTCTCGCCAGCCGAGTTCAGATCCATGGCGCCTGTGCTGTCGCCAAACGACGAGAGGTCGTTCAGCCCCAGCACGTGCAGCATGCTGAGCATCACATTGGCCATCGGCGCGCCGTCAGCCGCCTTGATGTGCATGTTGCCCTTCAGTTGGCCACCGGCATGGCCGGCGAGAAACAGCGGGCAGCGCTTGTGGTTGTGCACGTTCGAGTTGCCCATGGGCGACCCATAGAGCACCAGTGTGTTGTCGAGCACGTTGCGCTCGCCGTCGGGCGTGTTCTTCAGCTTGTTCAGGAAGTAGGGGAGCATGCCGACGTGGTACGTGTTGATCTTCTGGAAGTCCTTGATGCGGTCTTCCCGGTCCTGATGGTGTGAGGCCGAGTGGAACGCGGTCCGCACGCCGCTGTCGGCGAAGACGCGGTTGCTGGCGTCGCGGCCGAGTTTGAACGAGAACACGCGCGTGATGTCGCTGGCAAACGCAATCACCTGCAGATCGAACATCAGCTTCATGTGCTCTTCGAAGGAATCGGGCACGCCCACTGGCGCTCCCGGCAGCGCGCGCTCGTCGCCGCTGCGATTGACGCCTTCGGTCGCCTGGATGCGCCGCTCGATCTCGCGCACGTCCTCCAAGTAGTCGCCGAGCCGCGCCCGGTCGGCGGCGCCGAGGTCGCGCGTCAATTTCGCGATGTCCGAGGTGATCCAATCGAGGATGCTCTTGTCTTCGGACCGGCGCTCCGCGCGCGCCGTCGCCGTGGCGCCCACGCCGAAGAGCTGGTCGAACGCCACCCGCGGGTCGCGAATCATCGGCATAGGGTCGGTCGGCGACGCCCAGCTGATCGTGTCGGTATAGACGCACGAGTAACCGTAGGAGCACCCGCCGGCCGCGTCGACGTTCTCGATGCAGAACTGCATCGACGGGATGGGCGTGTCCTGGCCGAACTTCTGCGCGTACAACTGATCGAGCGACGTGCCGACGCGCACGTCCGAGCTCTGCGTCTGCTTTGGATGCAGCTGCGTCAGGAAGACCGCGCTCGACCGGAAGTGGTCGCCGCCGATTTCCGGCAGCTCGAAGGCTTCGGCGTTCCGCACATCGGTGTTGCTCACGATCGTGAGGTAGTCACGCAGCGGATCGAGCGGCATGAGTGCGGTGGGCGTCAGATCGAACGCCTTGCCCGCGACGGCCGGCGCCCACATGTTCTGCTTGATGCCGATGGCGGTGCTGCCCGCCGAGCCGTGCACCATCTCGATGCAGGCGAGCCGCACCTTTCCCGCCGCGGTCTTGGCCAGCGCCGTGCGGGCCGGCACCATGGCCTCGAGGAACGGCAGCGCCACGGTGACGCCGAGGCCTCGCAGGGCGGACCGTCTCGACAAGTGCTTCTGTGTGATGAACATCCGCGGATCCGCCTCGTTATCTCTCGACCTGACGATCTCGTGAACTCGTGATCGGTTCGGAATCTGACATCGCTCGATCTGTCCCTCAATCGCCACAGCGCCAGTTCAGATCACCCGACCACCAGTGCAACCGGTCACCCACTCGGGGTGCTACCCCTAGTCTATCGATCCATCGTCGTCATCGTTGCAGGTGGCGCCATCTGGCTCATGCGGAATGCCTGACTCGCCGCCACGCCTTGGACGAACGCCGACATCCGGTAGTTCTGCGCCGAGGCGTCCTTGATAATCTGCCGCACGGTCGGCAGGTCGTACGACTCGACGCGCCGCCCGAGGGCATACGTCATGAGACGCTCGGTAAAGCTCAAGAGGAACGCGTCCTGGTGCTCGAGGAGCGCGGCCCGCAGTCCAGCGGGGCCGTTCATCTTCGTGCCGTCGTAGAGGTCGCCGACCGGATCGATCGGCACCTCGTTGTCCTTGATGCGCCAGGCGCCGGTGGCATCGAAGTTCTCGAGGGCCAGACCGAGCGGGTCGATCACT
>JANORI010000402.1:0-8864 GCA_031415235.1 Acidobacteriota bacterium
AGGACCAGTACTTCGGCTCGATCCCGGAGCGCGTGCTCGCCTACATGGCCGAAGTGGAGACCGAACTCTACAAGGTGGGCGTGCCCATCAAGACGCGCCACAACGAAGTGGCGCCGTCGCAGTACGAGCTGGCCCCGATCTTCGAAAGCATGAACGTCGCCACCGACCATCAGATGATGACGATGGAGACGCTCAAGCGCATCGCGCCGAAGTACGGTCTGGCGTGCCTCACGCACGAGAAGCCCTTTGCCGGCGTGAACGGCTCGGGCAAGCACGTCAACTGGAGCATGGGCGACAACCTGGGCAACAACCTGCTCAACCCGGGCGCGACGCCGCACGACAACATGCAGTTCCTGTTCTTCTGCACCGCCGTCGTGCGCGCCGTCGATACGTTTGCGGGTCTGCTGCGCATGAGCATCGCCAGCGCCGGCAACGACCATCGCCTGGGCGCCAACGAAGCGCCCCCGGCGATTCTCTCGATCTTCCTCGGCGACATGCTCACCGACGTGCTGGAACAGGTGGAAAAGGGCGGCGCCAAGTCGAGTAAGCACGGCGGCATGCTCGACATCGGGGTGTCGGTGCTGCCCAAGCTTCCGCGCGATGCCGGTGACCGCAACCGCACGTCGCCGTTCGCCTTCACCGGCAACAAGTTCGAGTTCCGCGCGGTGTCGTCGAATCAGAGCATCGCGTTCCCGGCCACGTGCCTGAACGTGGCGGTGTCGGAATCGCTCGACTACATGTGCGGCCAGCTCGAAGGCGCGCTCGCCAAGGGCGAGGGTCTCGAAGAGGCCGTGGCCGCCTTGCTGAAGACGACGATCAGGAAGCACAAGCGCATCATCTTCAACGGCAACGGTTACTCGATGGAGTGGCAGAAGGAAGCCGCCAAGCGCGGATTACTCAATCACAAGAACACCGTCGACGCGCTTCCCGAGATCACGACGCCGCTGGTCGTGAAGACGTTCGAGCGGTTCAAGGTGCTCAGTGAACGTGAACTGCACGCCCGCTACGAGGTGAACGTCGAGACCTACAACAAGACCATCAACGTCGAAGCGCAACTGATGACGCTGATGGCCAACCGCTACATCCTGCCCGCCGCGCTCGAGTACCAACGCGCGGTCGCGGCCAGTGTCGTAGCCGTGAAGCAGGCGGGCGGCGCGAGCAAGGAAGGCAAGAAGCTGCTCGGGAGGATCGTGAAGACCATCGATCTGTTCCGCGTGCAGACCGACGGCCTCGAAGCGCTGCTCGACCATGCCGCCCCGTCGGTCGAGAAGCATGCAAAGTTCATGCGCGACAAGGTGGTGCCAGTCATGGGACGGCTACGCGACCTGGGCGACGCACTCGAGCTGATCGTGCCCCACACGACCTGGCCGCTGCCGACCTATCGCGAGATGCTCTTCATCAAGTAGCTCGCCGCACGCGGCGCTCGAGGCGACGCCCTCGGCACTGACCCAACTCGCGGCGGGGAGCCTCGGTTCCCCGCCGCGTTCCTTTTGTGCGTCGCGCCCGATCGAGTGGCGGGCGCAAGGTATGATCGCGCGTCGTGTCACCGAGGGCCAGGCTTCTGCTGTGCGTCGCGGTCGTGACCCTGGCAACCGCCGTGCGCTGCCTGCCGTTCATGGCACCGGGCGTGCGCTTCGACGCCGACCAGGCCGTCGTCGGACTGATGGCCAAGCACGTCAGCGAGGGCCGGGCTTTCCCCGTGTTCTTCTACGGGCAGAGCTATCTTCTGGCGGTCGAGGCGTATCTGGCGGCGCCCGTCATGTGGGTGCTCGGCCCCACCGAAGTCGCGTTGAAACTGCCGCTGCTGGCCCTGAACGTCCTCACCGCGTGGCTCGTGGTCTGGCGCCTGCAGCGTGACGTTGGTCTGTCGGCCGGACTGGCGCTCGTGGCCGCCTTGCCCCTCGCCCTGCCCCCGCTCGTCCCAGGGGTACGCTTGATGGACGCCATGGGCGGCAACATCGAGCCGCTGCTCTACACCCTCGTGTTGTGGGTGTTGCGTGACCGAACGTGGCTGTTCGGCGCGGCACTCGGGCTCTTCGTGGCACACCGCGAACTGTCGCTCTACGCAGCGCTTGCGCTCGGGCTGCTTGGGCTCTGGCATCAACGCGGGCCCTCGCGCGGCATGGTGCGACAGTGGGCGATTGCGGCGCTGCTCGTCGTGGCGGCCCAGGCGGCAGTGCAGCTGGCACGGCCGTACGGCGCCATGTACGGACCCGGCACGAAGGCCGAGACGCGGTCGCTCGACCTGTCGGTGCGTACCGCTGTCGGGGCACAAGTCTGCGTCGCGCCATCGACGTGGCCAACCCGTGCCCACGCGCTCATCACCGAGCACTTGCCGTATATGGCAGGAGGCCTGCCGGGGCCCATAGTCGACGCGGGCGTCAATTCCGGCATGGGCCAGGGCAACCCCGGTCTCGCGCTCTGGGTGCTCGCCATTACCTGCGTGGGTGTGGTCAGCGGCCTCGCTGGTGCACGTCAACCACGACGTGACGCCCCTGGCAGAGTGCCAGGCACCTGGTTGCCGGCCTATTTGCTCGTCGTCGGCGCCATCTCCACGAGCGTGTACGGCTTCGTGGCCTGTTCGAACATCTCACCACTGTCGCTGCGCTATAACCTGTTGGCCGTGCTGGTGCCCGTCGGCGCCCTCGCCGCGGGGCTCGCCCCCGAGCGCCGGACCGTGCGCGCCGGTCTCGTCACCGCCACGCTGATGTGGACGGCCCTGAGCGCCGGTGACTATGCCGCGCTCGCTCGAGAGATTCGTGGGGGACACTGGCCCGACTACCGTGGGGATGCCGTCCGCGCGCGCGAGGCGCGCGGCATTAATGCCCTGTGGGGAGAATACCGGCTCGCCTACATCCTGAGTTTCCGGTCCCACGAGCGTCTGATCGTCGCGCCCATCGACGTGCATCGCATCGACGAGTACGCGCGACGCGCCGCTGAACAGCCCGTGCCGCTGGTCACCTATCGGGCGTGTCCGGCCGGCGAACAGCTGGTCCGCGATATCTGGCTGTGCCCGACGCCCGAGTGGCTGCCACCGGTATACTGAGGGAGCCACGCCGTTGCCCTCAGCAGACTCAACATGGTCCGAATCACACGCTTCGCTGTCGTACTCATACTCGCTGCCACCGCCTCCGGCTGCAGCAAAGACTCGCCCACCGCACCGTCCACCGGACAATCCGCAGGCGTGCCATTCACCAGCACGGACCTCCGGGTCGGCACGGGCACTGAAGCCACCAACGGCCGACGCGTCACTGTGAACTACACCGGTTGGCTGTATGCCGCGGGCGCCGCCGACAACAAGGGCACCCAGTTCGACACGAGTGCCGGTCGAGGCCCGTTCTCGTTCCTGCTGGGGGGCGGCGGCGTCATTGCCGGGTGGGAACGCGGCGTGGTCGGCATGCGGGTCGGCGGACAGCGCCGGCTGATCATCCCGCCGGAACTGGGCTATGGGACTGCCGGCAGCGGGCCCATCCCCGGCAACGCCACACTTGTCTTCGACATCGAGTTGCTGTCGGTGCAGTAGCGCAGTCCCGACTACGACGCGCCGCGCGGAATCGGCGGGTGTTCCTGCAAGCCCCGCCGGCTCACGCCCGCCAGTTCAAACGTGTCGCCCGTGGTGGCGCGGTTGTACATCACCCACGTCTGCACTCCGCCGGGTCCGGCCACGGCAATGCCCAGTGGATGCCGGCGCGGAATGCGGATGAACTCGTCGTAGCTGCGAAAGCGCACGGGCCTGGCGCCCAGCAGCACAGGCTCCGCACCCTCGATGGTCAGCACCCAGGCGCCGACGACGGCACCCTGCCAGCGAGGGTCTGGCGTGCGCACGATGAGATCGACATACACCGCGTTGGCGCCGACGCCGGCCGGCACGTACATCGACACTTCCGTGACGCGGCGCTCGCCGATGGCAGCCGTTTGCGCGGCCAGGTCTTCCACGGCGCGCTGCGCCCAGCGCCAGGGCTCGCCGCTGGCGGCATAGACGCGCACGGTCGAGACCGGCACACCTTCACTGGTCTCGAGGCCGACAATCGCCGGCGGGTCTGGCGCCGGGGGTCCTACAAGCCGGGGAGGCAGGTCCACGAGCCAGGCCCGTCCATCGAATGTGGCGATGGGATGGCGCTTGCCCGACACGTCCACGGCGCGCACGGCAAACGATTCGGCCTTCGCCACCGAGTGGCTCGGGTCGGGACCGGCAGCGAGACCACCGGCGGCAATCCATGCCACCAGCGCTGCGCCTCGCCACCATCCGCCGCGGACTCTCCAGCCGGTCATCGGCCTCAGTGTAGCGCCGGCGATGCCCGGCCGCGACGCCGCGATGACGCCGCGACCCGCCCGACGCCGGTTCAGCGCTCGCGGGGGAACTGCCCGAGCGCCACGAGCAGCGCCAGCCGGACCAGACAGGCCAGGTCTCCAGCCTGCGCCACGGCCAGCTCGCCACTGCGGGCGCGGCGACTCGGCCCGACAAAAACTTCGTGGTACGATTTGGGTGACATGCCTGTGACGCCGCTCGACACAACCGAGGTTCGGCGCATCGCCGCCCTCGCGCACCTTGCTCTGACCGACGACGAGATCGGGCTCTTCGGGCGCCAGCTCGCCGAGATCCTCGAGTACGTGCGACAGATTCAGTCGGAGGACACGACTGGCGTCACGCCGATGTCACACGCCTCCGGTGGCGACGCCCACGAACGGCTCGATGAGCCACATACGCCGCTGGCGCGCCCCGAGGCGCTGAAGAATGCACCTGAGGCCGCGACCGAGGCTGGCTTGTTCAAAGTGCCACGGGTGATGGCGTGACCGACCAGCGCGGACCGCTTGCCCAGGCGCGCGATCAGATCCGTCGCGGCGAACGCACCGCCGAGGCGGTAACCCGCGAGGCACTCGACACCATTCAGCGTCAAGAGCCCTCGCTCGCGGCGTTCACGGCCGTGGCCACGGAGCGCGCACTCGCGCAGGCGGTCGCCATCGACCAGGCGCGATCGCGCGGCGAGACGCTGGCCCCACTGGCGGGCGTGCCGATCGCGGTGAAGGACAACATCAGCACCAAGGGCGTGCCGACCACGGCCGGCTCCCGGGTGCTCGCGGGATACGTGCCGCCCTACGACGCCACCGTCGTCGCGCGGCTGGCGGCTGCCGGCGCCATCGTCGTCGGCAAGACCAACTGCGACGAGTTTGCCATGGGCTCGTCCACCGAGAACTCCGCCTTCGGCGCCACCGCGAATCCATGGGCGCTGGACCGCGCCCCTGGAGGCTCGAGCGGCGGCTCGGCCGCCACGGTGGCCGCGCGCGCGGTGCCGGCGTCGCTCGGTTCGGACACGGGCGGTTCGATCCGTCAGCCCGCCGCCTTCTGCGGCATCGTGGGCCTCAAGCCCACCTATGGCCGCGTCTCGCGTTATGGCCTGCTGGCCTTCGCGTCGTCACTCGATCAGATTGGCCCGTTTGCCGTCACGGTGGACGATGCGGCCGCGGTGTTGTCGGTGATTGCGGGCCAGGACCGACACGACGCCACGAGCGCGGCGCAGCCGGTGCCGGCGTGGACGACTGAGGGCGACACGCGCGGACTCCGTATCGGGGTGCCGCGCGCCTTCATCGAAGGCGTGGACGACTCGGTGGGTCAGGCCTTCGAAGAGGCGCTCGCGGTGTGGCAGGATCGCGGGGCCACGGTGATGGACATCGCGCTGCCCAACGCGTCGCTCGCCATCCCGGTCTACTACCTGATTGCCACCGCGGAAGCGAGTTCGAACCTGGCACGCTACGACGGCGTCCGCTACGGATACCGCACCGCGCTTTGTCCCACCGATTCCCTGCGCGACATGTACGAGCGTACGCGCGACGAAGGATTCGGCGCGGAAGTGAAACGGCGCATCATGCTCGGCACCTACGTGCTCAGCGCCGGCTACTACGACGCCTATTATCTGAAGGCGCAGCAGGTGCGCGCCAAGGTGCGCGACGACTACGCGGCGGCGTTCAAGTCGGTCGACGTCGTGGCGACGCCCACCACGCCCACCCCGGCCTTCAAGCTCGGCGAGAAGACCGCCGATCCGCTGCAGATGTATCTGGCTGACGTCTTCACGGTGAGCGCCAACCTGGCGGGCGTGCCGGCTGTCAGTCTGCCGTGCGGTCTGTCGCAGGACGGGTTGCCCATCGGGTGTCAGCTCGCAGCCAGGATGTGGGACGAGGCGTCGCTCATTCGCGCTGGTGCGGCCTTCCAGCAGGCCACCGACTGGCACTGGCGTACGCCAACGGCCATCGAAGGCCGAGAGAGCGTCAGGCCACCGCCGCCGGCCGCTTCATGAACGACCACACGACCAGACCCAGCAGCAGGAACGGCACGAGCGGCAGGAGCACGGCCAGGGCGGCCACGACCAGGCCCACGGCGACAACGCCGCCCACGCCCACGGCCACAACCGGCGCGACTACCAGCATGGCCACCAGGCCTACCATCGTCGCGGCCAGGCCCACGACCAGCTTGACGGCGCCGATTGCGAGACGCACCGGCAGGAACACTATCTTCAGCACCAGCCAGACCAAGCCGATGATGCCGACCACGGCGGCGCTGGCAAGGCCGACAGCACCGAGTACGAGCACTGCACCCATGGACCCCTCCCCCGGCGGGTGTGTCCCGCTCACTTGAGGGGACGAGTACTCGCCGGAGCCGGTTCCTTTCAGGCGCGGCTCTTGTCGAGCAGCACAGCGAACTCGGGCAGATCCCATTCGACCAGGCCCTGGTTCACTTCTTCCATGGCCAGCCGTTCGGGCTTCACCGCGCGCGGCGTGCCGGCGTCGAGCCGCACGGTCGCGCCCTTGCGCAACTGCTTGGCACGCGCGGCCGCGATGTCGACGTAGAGGAAGCGGCTCTCGATCGGCCGGGCCTGCGGTCGCACGGCCGGCGCCTCGGCCTGACCGTCTACAACGTTGTCAGTATCGGACATAGCGTCCCAGCCTAACGAATTCCGGAGGGGGGAATCAATCCCGCCCTGTTCGGCCCGATTTGCCGCCAGGTTTCACGACGGCGCCAACCACCCAGGCGGCCAGCCCGGTGACGAGCGCCCCGAGGATGGCCGACAGGAACGACCGCACATCGAACCCTGGCACCAGCGCCGCCGCCAGGCCGAAGGCCGCCCCGTTGACCACGAAATAGAACAAGCCGAGCGTGAGGATCGTGAGCGGGAACGTGAGCAGCGTGAGCACCGGGCGGACCACGGTGTTCACCACGCCCAGCACGGCGGCCCCGATCGCCAGGGCCGGCCACCCGGACACCGTCACGCCGGGCACGAGCTGTGTGGTGACCCAGAGGGCCACCGCCAGCACGATCCAATGCGCCAGGAAGCTCACCATCCTAGGACGCCACCGACACCGGCACGGTGCGCGCCTTGATCGAATCGCACGATAGCCATGTGTCTGTCTCCTTGGTTCTTCCGGTCTTTTGAGTTCTTCCCGGGACCCGAGCCCCGCCTTACTTGGTCTCCGAGAACTCCGCATCCACGACGTCGCCGTCAGGCGGCGTGGCGCCGGCATCGGCGCCGGGCGCGCCCGGTTCATTGCCCGAGTTCTGCGTGGCCTTGTAGAGTTGCTCCGCCATCTGGTGCGAGGCCTTCTGCAGGTCGGCCGCGGCGGTCGTGATGGCCGCATGGTCGTCGCCCTGCACAGCCTTCTTGGCGACGTCGAGCGCGGTCTGCACCTTCTCGGCATCGCCGGCCGGCAGCTTGTCCTTCGACTCGGTGAGCGTCTTCTCCACCGAGTAGACCAGCGAGTCGAGCTGGTTGCGCGCGTCGATCAGCTCACGCTTGGCCTTGTCGTCGCTGGCGTGAGCTTCGGCGTCCTTCACCATGCGCTCGACGTCGTCCTTGGCCAGGCCGCTCGAGCCGCTGATGGTGATCTTCTGTTCCTTGCCGGTGGCCTTGTCCTTGGCCGACACGTTGACGATGCCGTTGGCGTCGATGTCGAAGGTGACCTCGACCTGCGGCACGCCCCGCGGCGCCGGCGGCAGGCCCACGAGCTGGAACTTGCCGAGCGTGCGGTTGTCGCGGGCGAACTGGCGCTCGCCCTGCAGCACGTGCACCTCCACGCTGGTCTGGCTGTCGGCCGCGGTGGAGAACGTCTCGCTCTTGCGCGTCGGAATCGTGGTGTTGCGCGTGATCAGTGTCGTCATCACGCCGCCAAGAGTCTCGATGCCGAGCGAGAGCGGTGTGACGTCGAGCAGCAGCAGGTCCTTCACGTCGCCGGCCAGCACGCCGCCCTGCAGCGCCGCGCCGATGGCCACGACCTCGTCGGGGTTCACGCCCTTGTGCGGTTCCTTGCCGAAGAAGGCCTTCACGACCTCGTGCACGCGGGGCATGCGGGTGGAGCCGCCCACGAGCACGACCTCGTCGATGTCGCCAGGCTTCAAGCCCGCATCTTCGAGGGCCTTCTTCACGGGACCCATCGAACGCTGCACGAGATCTTCGACCAGGGCTTCGAGCTTGGCCCGCGTGAGTTTCACGGTGAGATGCTTTGGACCGGTAGCGTCGCCGCTGATGAAGGGCAGCGAGATCTCGGTTTCCATCGCCGCCGAGAGTTCGATCTTGGCCTTCTCCGCCGCTTCCTTCAGGCGCTGCAGGGCCATGCGATCCTTCAGCAGGTCGATGCCCTCGGCCTTCTTGAACTCCTCGGCGAGCCAGTCGATGATCTTGTGGTAGAAGTCGTCGCCGCCCAGATGGGTGTCGCCGTTGGTCGACTTCACCTCGACCACGCCCTCGCCCACCTCGAGCACCGAGATGTCGAAGGTGCCACCGCCCAGGTCGTAGACAGCGATGGTCTCGTCTTTCTTCTTGTCGAGGCCGTAGGCGAGCGCCGCCGCCGTGGGTTCGTTCACGATGCGAAGCACG
>JANORI010000403.1:0-2558 GCA_031415235.1 Acidobacteriota bacterium
GTCTTGCCGGCGCCGTCTGGACCAATCAGCCCGAACATCTCGCCGCGCGCGGTCTCGAACGAGAGGCCGTTGAGCGCCGAGGTCTCGCCGTAGCGCTTGCTGACGTCGGTCAGCGAGATGGCCGCGCTCATGGCCTGGTGGGAGCGGGCCCGCCGGCCAGAGGCGCCAGCGCCAGTTCGGCATCGACCGGCATGCCCTGCTTCAGCACGCCGGCCGTGTTGTCGACGGCGATACGGATGCGGTAGACGAGCTTGGCGCGCTCTTCGGACGTCTGCACGTTCCTTGGCGTGAACTCCGCCTTCGGCGAGATGTAGCTGACCGTACCAGGCAGCCCCGCGCCGCCGGCGTCGGTGAAGAGCATGGCCGCCTGCCCGATTCTGATGCGAGGAATGGCGGGTTCGGGTACGAAGACGTCGGCCCAGGCATGGTCGAGGTCGGTGATGACCACGACAGGCGCGCGGGGCGCAATCACCTCGCCTGCCTCCGTCAGCTTCTCGGTGACGATGCCGGCGACGGGCGATATCAGCGTGGCGTCCTTCACCTGATCCTCGAGCGTGGCAATTGCCGCCACGGTCGTGGCGATGCGGCTCTGTGCGACGTCCACTTCTTCCTGGCGCGCGCCGGCCTTTACTCGCGCCACGCCCGCCTCGGCGAGCGTCACTCGCTGCTGCGCGGCCTCGACTCGCGACTGCGCGAGGTCGCGTCGGGCGGCCGCGTCGTCTCGCGGTTTCTGTGCGCCTGACTTGCGCGCCAGCAACATCTCGAACCGTTGCAAGTCGTCGACGGCGGCGGCCAGCTCCACCCTGGTCGACTCGACGTCGGCCCGCGCGGCATTCACCTGTGCCTCGGCCTGCCGCACATCCTCGCTGCGCGCCGACGCGCGCACCAGCCGCAACTGCGCTTCGGCGCTGGCCCGCTCGGTCACGGCGCGGGCAATGGCCAACCCCAGGTCGGTGGCGTCGATGGTCAGGATGCGAGCGCCGGCTTCCACGCGGTCGCCCTCCTTCACCTCGAACGTCAGCACCCGGCCGCCCATCTCGGGCGCCAGGCGCACCTCGGTGGCTTCCACGTGTCCAGACACGCGCAGCACATTGGGGTCGCCCGCGGGAGCGCAGGCAGCAGACGCGCCGAGCCCGGCGGCAATCACGGCTGCCCTGGCAATAGATCGCAAATGGGAGGTCTCGGTCATCGCGGTTGGTCCAGGGCGAGCATGCGAAGTGCGGTGAGCTGCATGTGGGCAACGAGTTCGCACCGATCGACGGGCATGAACATCGGCAGGTGGGCGCGTCCGGGTTCGGCGGCGGCCAGCTCCCGCACGGCGTTCATCATCAGCGGGCCCATGATGGTCATGTAGGCGAGTACGGGATGCACCTTGCGAAACGCGCGCGTGGCCACGCCGGCGTCGAGCATCGACGAGAACGCCACGAACACCGCGCGCATCAGCACCAGGGTGTCTGGGTCGAGCCGAGGCCCCCCTGCCGCCATCTCGCGCATCATCAGCGACGGGAACCAGGGACGGCCATCGCGCATCTGCGCGAGCGTCTGAATGAAGCGCTCGATTTTGTGCGTGGGCGAATCGGAGCCCGCCGCAATGTCGGCAGCGGCGCCGCCCACCGCGCGAAGCATGTCGCGCACCACTTCGCGATAGAGGCCGAGCTTCCCTTCGAAGTGGTAGTAGATCATCGCTTTGTTCACGCCGGCGTCGTGCGCGATGGCGTCGACACTGGCGCCGTCGTAGCCGTGACTCGAGAAATCGGTGGCCGCAGCCGCAAAGATCAAGTCGCGGGTCGCGGCCGACGGCGTGACGCGGCCCGCCGCAGGCGCGGGACCTGGACGCTTGGTGCGCGTCGGCATGGGGCGGCCCGTACCCCTGCCGGCAGCGCGACTCGCCGCCGGCCCCTCGAGCGCCGGCGTCTCTCGTCGATGCAGGGCCCCAGCCGGATCGGACGCGGCGGGCGGCACGGGTGCGGAGCGACGACGGGTGGCGACAGGTGGCATCGTAAAGTTAACTAAATGGTTGGTTTAACTAGATAGTTAATTAACCAGGAGGCAACTGTCAACCCCAGACAGTGGACCAGGCCGCGCGGCGGGCGCGTCAGAATAGAGCATGCACATCGTGGTGTCGGGCGGCAGCGGGTTCCTTGGCCGCGCCCTGGAACGCGTGCTGTTGCAGGACGAGCATCGCGTGTCGGTGCTCACGCGGCGCGCCAGGGCCGGTCGCCCCCACGACATCGAGTGGACCCCCAATGGCGAGGCTGGCCCGTGGGCCGAGGCCCTGAGGGGCGCCGACGCGGTCGTGAACCTGGCGGGCGAAGGCATGGCCGACCGCCGGTGGACCGGCCTCCGCAAGGCCGCCCTCTGTGCCAGCCGTCTCGAGGCCACCGCCAGCCTGGTCAAGGCCGTGGAGTTCACCAGCAACGGCCCGCGCGTGTTCGTGAGCGCCTCGGGCGTGGGCTACTACGGGCCCACGGGCGACGCACGCATTGCCGAAGACGCCCCAGCCGGGCTCGACTTCGTGGCGCGCATGGCCGCGGCCTGGGAAGATGCCGCGGCTCCCG
>JANORI010000404.1:0-12241 GCA_031415235.1 Acidobacteriota bacterium
GAGCCACATGTCGATGCTGGTGTTCTTCATGACCACCGGCAGCACCTGCTCGAACTTGTCGAGCCGGATCTGGCGCTGCATCTCCCAGCGGCGGCGCGCCTCTTGCGCCTCGCCCGATCCCGCCGCCATCAGCACGAGCACTCCTGCCGCCGCCATTCGCATCGTCATCATCAGCCTCCGGGCCTGCCCCGCGCGACAGGCCCTGCACACTGTAGCAAAGACCTCCCGATTGCGCGGTTCGGTCACCTCACATGCCGGTTTCATCAGGCGCGCTCCAGCTTCGTGCCCGGCCTGGCGCGTGAGCCGGCGCGGAACCTCCCCTCGACTCAGCTTCGCTCCGCGATGGTGGAGCGTCTTGCCACACGGAGGAAAGAACGCCGTGACCATCGAGGACCGCCAGAGTTCGCGGGGCTCGGACTTCGCTTCACGCAGGTGCCACGCCGCCTCGCGCGCCAGACCCCTACAGCAGCTTCGCGACGAGCCGTCGCAGCTGCGCGGGACGGCGTTCTGGCGTAGCGACAAAGCGGCGCGCCCACGGAATGAGGCGCGTCAGTCCGTAGCTGGCGAGCACGGTGGCGACGAGCGTGAGTTCGAGAGGCACGCGCCGTTTGATCAGGATCGCGATGCCGCCGTAGACGAGCTCCACGTGCACCCAGTAGACGAAGAGCGACGCCGCACCGAGCGTCGCCAGCCCGGCGCCAAGCCTCCCAGGCATCACCGGCCGCAGCGCCCAGCAGATCGGCAGCAGCGCCAGCACGAGGCCCAGCCGCAGGGCAAAGAACGCAGGCGATGCGCCCCAGAAGGCCGAGCGGCCCGGGGGATAAATCGACGCCTGCAGCGACGCCCAGTAGCCGCCCACGACGGCCATCACCGCCAGCACGAACAGGACCAGGTGCAGGCGGCGCTCGGCGCGAGCGGACCGCGCCGCGGCTAGCGCCACACCGACGGCAAGTCCGGCCGAGGCAAACGCGGCCCACGGCAGCAGCGTGAAGTTGGTGTGACCGGGCGTGGGGCGCAGGTACCACTGCAGCGGCGGCGGCAGCACATCGATCCAGCCGTACGAGCGCACCAGCGGCGCCACGAGCGCGAGCCCGAGCGTGGCCCCAGCAGCAATCACCACTCGGCCCAGCGCGCCACTGGCCGCGCCCCACAGCACCGCGGCGAGCACGAGCGACGGCCCCATCACGTTGAGGATATCGACTTTCAGCAGACCCACCGGCGCGCCCAGGCCCAGAACGAAACTCTGGAGCCGGAACACGAACGCCAGCCCGAAGAGAGTGAGGCCGCGCATCACGAGCGCATGCCGCACATCGGCTCGTGTCTTGCCGCGCGAGAGTTGCGACGCACCCGAGAGCGCCGAGCCGAGGCCCGCCAGGAACAGGAACGCCGGCGCGGCCAGGCCGCCAACGAAGGTGGTCCAGTAGTACGCCGTGCGATCGCGATCGGCATCGCGAGTCCACGCGTCGACCATGTGCGACAGCACCATGACCGCGACCGCGATCCCGCGCGCCCAATCGAGCCACACGTGGCGTGGCCGGGCGCCGTTCCCGCTCGTCAGGGCATGACCTCACACGAGGTCTCGAACACGATGTCCTGTCGCAGGGAATGCCACACCGAGCAGTACTTGTCACGCGACAGCGCAATGGCGCGTTCCACCGCGTGGTGTGGCACGTCGCCGGCGATGCGGAAGTGCAAGGTGATAGCGGTGAAGCGACTGGGCGGCTCGGGCGCCCGCAGCCCGGTGAAGTCGGCAGAGGCGCTTCGCAGCGTGTAACGGCCTTTCTGCACGATGTCGATGACGTCCACGGCCATGCAGCCGGCCAGGCTCAGAGCGAGGGCCTGTATCGGCGATGGTCCGGCTTCCGACTTGCCGTCGATCACGAGCGGCACGCCGTTGGGCGAGGCCTGGAAACGCAGCGCGCCTTGCCAGTTGAGGTCGATTTTCAGTGGTGGTTTTGCCACGACGGCAGGGTACTACAGCCATGCCGCGCCTGGACGACGGCCCAGCCGTCAGAGTCGTGGCGCGCCCGATCCCCGGCGCCCTTGACCATGGTTCTGGACTTACATATATCGTGCTCCATCATGTCAACGCCATCGGCCGCGATGCTGATCCTGTCGGGGCCGCGCTGCTCGCGCGCAGCTACGTGACGTTGCAGGATGTAGACCTGGGGTTCAATCCGCAGCACGTGCTGACGGCCCGCGTCTCTCGCATGGGCACCGCCGCACAGGCGTCGCAGGTGGCGTTTGGCAATGGGGTCGTGGCGCAGCTGACCGCACTTCCGGGCGTGACCGCCGCGGCCGCCACGTCGTTTCTGCCGCTCGACGGAGCACCGGGCATCGGGTCGACCTTCCTGCCGGCCGACCGGCCCGAGCCGGCCGCCGGCGAGCGCCCGGTGGCCGACTACCGTCCCGTCACGCCCGGCTACTTCGCGGCGCTGCAGATTCCCGTGCGCGCACGACGAACTGTTGCTGGGCGGCGTACCTGCGCGTCCTGCGCCGTTTTTGGGAACGCGGCGAGCGGGTGCCCTACAGCGACCGCCTCGGCGTCTAGGCGCGGCGCAACCGCTAGTCGCCCGCGTGCACCAACGTGCGGCGGCTGCGGTGCCCGGACACCAGATCCGGACGCAGTTGCTTGCTCAGATAGACCTTCGACTCGGCGGGACCGCCGGCGTGGCGTTCGAACTTCACCACGTCGAAGCCCAACTGCGCCAGCACTGCGCGCATGTCGTAGAACTTGTTCTTCGTCTTCACCACGACTTCCTGGTAGCCAAGCGCCACGGCCCAGGATTCCGACTGCTCGGTGAGCGCGCGGAAGTGTCCCTGCCCGCGCCAATCGCGGCGGGTGGCGCCGATCCACGAATAGAGCACTTTGCGATCGTCGAAATCGACGCAGCCACGCAACCGCTCGACCAGGTCGCGGAGCTTGGGATCGGTCTCGATGGCGCTTAGCTGGTGCACCACCTTATAGGCCACCGGCGCGAGCGTGGCTGGATCGGACGGCAACGCGGCCACGGCCATCAGGATGAGGGACTCACGGCCATCCAGGCGCTCGATGACCTCGGCCGCCATCTTGCGGCGCGGGAACTCGCCGAAGAACTCCTCGATGTACTGGATCTCGAGCGCACCGGACTCGAGCGGATACTGCTTGATCAGATACTCCACGCGCCCGTCCCCTAGTAGTCCATGCCCACGACGTCGCCAGCGTCGGTCACGTCGAGCCTCTGCGCCTGCGGCACCTTGCCCAGGCCGGGCATGAGCATCATATTCCCTGCGGTGGCCACCACGAATCCAGCCCCGGCCGAGAGCGACGCGTCGGAGATGGTGAGCGTCCAGCCGCTCGGCGCGCCCATCACCACGGCGTCGTCGGTGAACGAGTACTGCGTCTTGGCGATGCACACGGGCAGGTGGCCGTAACCGAGCGCGGCATACTGCTGCAGGCGGTTCTTCGCGCCGGGCTTGAAGGTGACGCCCGCGGCGCCGTAGACCTTCGTGGCAATTGCGGTGATCTTCTGCTCGAAGGTCAGCTCGGGGCCATAGAGCGGCGCGATCTTGGACGGGTCAGCGCGGTCGGCGGCGGCCACGACCTTGCGCGCCAGGTCGGCCATGCCCTCGCCGCCCCTGAGATAGCCCTCCGACAGCGCGGCCTCCACGCCAATCGACGTGCAGTAGTCGAGCACGATCGTCAAGTCGGCCTCGGTGTCGGCCGCAAAGCGGTTCAGCGCCACGACCGGCTCCGCGCCCCACCGGCGCACGTTGGCTGCGTGCCGCGCCAGATTCGGGAAGCCGGGCTGCACCGGACCGTCAGGCGCTCCGCCCTGCGCGCGCAGGGCCTTCAGCGTCACGATCATCACCGCCACCGACGGCACATGGCCGCACATGGGCATTACGATGTCGAAAAATTTCTCGGCACCGAGGTCGGCGGCGAAGCCCGTTTCGTTCACCACGTAGTCGGCCAGATGCAGGCCGATCCGCTGCGCCAGCACGCTGCTCGTGCCATGTGCGATGTTGGCAAACGGGCCGCAGTGCACGATCGCCGGCGCGCCCTCGCCGGTCTGCACCAGGTTGGGCATGAGCGCCTCGTGCAGCAGCACCATCATCGGGCCGACGGCCTCGAGATCGGCGGCCCTCACGGGCTGGCCGTCGTAGTTCAGACCCACCACGATCCGGCCCAGCCGCGTCCGCAGATCGGCGCGACTCTCGGCCAGCGCCATGACCGCCATGATCTCGGAGGCCGCCGTGATGATGAACCCGGTCTCGCGCGCCGGGCCGTTCTCGCGCCCGCCCATGCCGGTAGCGATCTTTCTTAGCGCGCGGTCGTTCATGTCCACGCAGCGCGGCCAGAGGATCTCCCTGGCGTCGAGGCGCAGGTCGTTGCCGTGATGCAGATGCGCATCGAGCAGCGCCGCCAGCAGGTTGTGCGCCGAGGTGATGGCGTGGAAGTCGCCGGTGAAGTGCAAATTGATCTTGTCGACCGGGTGCAGCGACGCCTTGCCGCCGCCCGTGGCGCCGCCCTTCAGTCCGAACACGGGTCCGAGCGACGGCTCGCGCAGGGCCGCCACGGCGTGCTTGCCGATGTTGACGAGACCTTGCGTGAGGCCGATGGTGTTCACCGTCTTGCCCTCCCCGCTGGTCGTGGGGGTGATGCCAGTCACGAGGATCAGTTTGCCGCGCCGCGTGGGAAAGCGGTCGAGGGTCTCGAGACGGATCTTGGCGGTGTAGCGGCCGTAGGGTTCGAGGAGATCGGCGGGGAGGCCAAGGCGTTCGGCAATGATGGAGATGGGCTGCATGGTTCAGCGAAATGATACCCCGTGCCCCTGCGAGGCCCGGCGCACCGGGCCCGGCACGCGCTGGCCAGCGTCCATACAGAGGTGCCATGTCCTTGCTGCTGATGTCCCTGTTCCTGCCCCGCCCCCTGCCCGAGGTGTTCGAGTTCTTCGCCGACGCCGGTAACCTGCAGCGGAGTCACGCCTCCGTGCGTGGACTTCCGCGTCACGCCGCTCCCGACCGCGATGCACGTGGGTGCGCTCATCGACTACCGGCTGAAGGTGCATTGAGTGCCGCCGCACCCCTTCGTGGACACGCAGCTCTCGGGCCCGCATTGGCGGTGGGTGCACAGCCACCGCCGTGTCGCGCAGTGCTACCGTCGCGGTATCATGCGCGCTCGCGCGCGCCGGCGTCGGGCAGGTGCGTTCATCCCAGCGTTCGTCACTCTTCGGAGGACACCGTGACTCTTCGCCGTGCCGGCGTCATCGCCGTTCTGAGCCTGGCTGCCGTCCTGCCCCTCGTGGCGCAGGAGCAGACGCCCGCACCTGCCGCACCTGTCGCCGACGGCCTCGTGCTCAAGCCCGAGCGCACCATCGACTTCACGACCGATGAAGTGACGTGGCTGTCGCTCGACGTGTCGCCCGACGGGCGCACCATGGTGTTCGACATCCTCGGCGATCTCTACACGCTGCCGATTGGCGGCGGCGAGGCCACGCGCATCATCGGCGGCCTGTCGTTCGAAAGCCAGCCCACGTGGTCGCCCGACGGCAAGACGATCGCGTTCCTGTCGGATCGCTCGGGCATCGAGAACCTGTGGATCGCCAACGCCGATGGCTCGAACCCACGCGCGGTCACCAAGGACGGGCGCACCAACGACCGCCCGCAGATCATGGCGTCGCCGGCCTGGACCCCCGACGGGCAGTTCCTGGTGGTGTCGAAGTCGCGTCCGCCCGATCCCGGCACGTTCTGGCTCTACCTGTACCACCGCGACGGCGGGTCCGGTGTGCGGGTCGGCGCACCGCCTCCGCCGCAGGCCTCGCCGGACAACCCTGGTCCACCGCCTGCACCCCCCTTCAATCGCCTGGGCGCGGTGGTGTCGCCGGACGGCCGCTTCATCTACTACGCGCAACGCACCGGCACCTTCACCTACAACGCGCGCTTTCCGCTCTGGCAGATCCATCGCCACGACCGCGAGACCGGCGACGTGTCGCAGGTGACCAACGCGCAAGGCAGCGCCATGCGGCCGGTGCTGTCGCCCGACGGCAAGTGGCTGGTCTTCGCCACGCGCTACAAGACCGACACGGCCCTGCGCATCCGCAGCCTCGAGACCGGCGCCGAGCGGTGGCTCGCGTCGCCCGTGACGCGTGACGATCAGGAATCGCGCGCCAGCCGAGACACGCTGCCCCGCTACGACTTCATGCCCGACGGCCAGTCGATCGTGGTGCCCGTGCTGGGCAAGCTGCAGCGCATCGACATCGCCACCGGCACCGCTACGCCGATTCCGTTCACCGCGCGCGTGCAGGCCGAGGTGGCGCCGCGCGCCTACACTGCGATCCGCATCGAGGACGGACCGGAGGTGCGGGCGCGGCTCGTGCGCTGGCCGCGCCTCTCGCCCGATGGCGCGCGTCTGGTGTTCAGCGCGCTCAATCATCTGTACGTGATGGACTATCCGAGCGGCACCCCGCGACGCCTCACGACCGCGGACGAGGGCGAGTTCATGCCAACGTGGACACCAGATGGGCAAGCCATCGTCTACACCACCTGGACGAGCGCTGGCGGCCACATCAAGCGCGTGCCCGCGGCCGGCGGCGTGAGCCAGACGCTTACCGCGCACGAGGGCTACTACCTCGACCCGGTCGTGACACCCGACGGCGCGCGCGTGGCGTTCCTGGCCGGCGCGGCGTCTGATCAGCTCTACGCGATCGTGCTCGACACGCCGCCGCCCGATCACGATGGTCCTGACGGCGCAGAGGGCCGGAATGGTCCAGGCGAGATCGGCGGCATCGAGCAGCCCAACACGCTCGAGATCCGCACGCTGCCTGCGACTGGCGGCGCGCAAACACTCGTGGCCTCGGCGCAGGGCGGACGCGGGCTGCACTTCACGCGCGACGACAGCAGTCGCGTCTACTTCCGCACCGCTCGCGGACTCGTGTCGATCACCCTGGCCGGACTCGACCGGCGCACGCTGGTGCGCGTGCAAGGCGTGGGTCCCAGCAACAATCCGCCCGCAGCCGACGAGATCCGCCTGTCGCCGGATGGCACGCGCGTGTTCGTGAGCCTGCAGGGCAAGCACCATGTGTTTGCACTGCCCCGCGCTGGGCGCGAAACCGTGGAGGTGCGGATCCAGGGTCGCGGTGACAACACGGCGGTGCCCGTGACGCGCATGTCGGCCGAGGGCGGCGACTACCTCGACTGGAACCGCGACGGCACGGCCATGACCTGGGCGCTCGGCGCGCAGTTCTACCGCCAGGCGGTCGACGCCACGGCGCCGCAGACAACCGATGTAGTAGTGCGCGTGCCGCGCGCCAGGCCGACGGGTTCCGTGCTGCTCACCGGCGGGCGCGTCATCACCATGAACGGCGATGAAATGCTCGAGAGCGGCGACATCCTGGTGACCGACAACCGCATCGCCGCGGTGGGCCCGCGCGGCAAGGTGCCGGCCGCGGCTGGCGTCCGCCGCATCGACCTGCGCGGCAAGACGGTGATCCCCGGCATCGTCGACGTGCACGCCCACATGTGGGCGCCGCGGGGACTGCATCAAACGGCCGTGTGGCAGTACTACGCGAATCTCGCCTACGGCGTGACCACCACGCGCGACCCGCAGACCTCGACGCCCGACGTGTTCGCGTATGCCGACATGGTGGATGCCGGCATGATGGCGGGGCCGCGCGTGTTCGCCACCGGCCCGGGCGTGTTCTCCACCTCTGGCATCGACGACCGCGACACCGCCTTCCGCTTCATCAAGCGCTACAAAGAGGCGTATCGCACCAACACGCTCAAGCAATACGTGGCCGGCGACCGCATCGTACGCCAGTGGATCATCGAAGCCAGCCGCGAGTACGGCATCACGCCCACGATTGAAGGGTCGCTCGACCTGAAGCTGAACCTCACGCAGATTGCCGACGGCTACACCGGCCAGGAGCACAGCTTCCCGATCATGCCGCTGCACAGAGACGTGGTGGAGTTCGTGGCACGAACGAAGACCTTCTACACGCCCACGATCCTTGTCGCCTACGGCGCCCCGTGGAGCGAGAACCACTACTTCGAGACCGAGAACACCGTCGGCGACGCGAAGCTGAACAAGTGGATTCCGAGCGAGCTGCTCGACACCATGATTCGCCGCCGCCCGCAGTGGTTCACGCCCGAGGAGTACGGCCACACCAAGATCGGCAAGCAGGTAGCCGACATCGTGCACGCCGGCGGACGCGCGGGCCTGGGCAGCCACGGCCAACTGCAGGGCCTGGGCGCGCACTGGGAGACGTGGAACCTGGGCTCTGGGGGCCTCACGCCGCACGAGACGCTGAAGGTGGTGACGATCTTCGGCGCCGAAGCGCTCGGCATGCAGCAGGACATCGGCTCGATCGAGCCCGGCAAGTTTGCCGACCTCACGATTCTCGACGCCAACCCGCTCGTGAACCTGCGCAACACGAACACCGTGCGCTATGTGATGAAGAACGGCGAGCTGTATGAGGCCGACACACTGAACACGATCTGGCCGACCGCGAAGACGCTGCCCAAGCCGTTCTGGTGGGACACTGCCCCGCCGAAGAAGTAGCAGGGCGACCGCCACCGCTGCCGGTGGAGGGTAGACCCCGCTCGCGCGTCCGGCCCTCCTCGCCCCACGACGCGAAGTCCGCGTCGCGGGGACCCCGAGCAGTCCGTCACACGACTGCGGGGGCAAGGTGTCGGTAGAAGCGCGGGGCCCAACCGCCGCGCATCGGGACGGCGCGAGGGAGGCGGGAGGGAGGATCGATCAGCAGACCAAGCTATCCACGTGCACGGGGCGGCCGAAGAGATAGCCCTGCATCACGGTGCAGCCTAGCTCGAGCAGCTTCTCTTTCTGCGACACGCGCTCCACGCCCTCGGCCACCACGTCCATCGACAGGCTGCGCGCCACGCCGATGATCGCCGTCACAATCGCCGCATCACGCGGGTCGGTCGTGATGTTCTTGATGAACGAGCGGTCGATCTTGAGCGCGTCGAGCGGCAGCGCCTTCAGATACGTCAGCGACGAGTAGCCGGTGCCGAAGTCATCGAGGATGATCGAGAAGCCCGCATCTTTCAGCGCGCGCAGCGTGGGCACGGCGCGGGCGTGATCCGCAAGCACGCTTTCGGTGATCTCGAGCGACAGGGCCTCAGGGCTCAGGCCGGAGCTGGCCACCGCCTCCACCAGCGTCTCTACCACGTCGGGCCGCTTGAACTGCTGCGCCGAGATGTTCACCGCCACGCGCACGCCGCGTGCATGCCAGCCGCGGGCGACCGACTCCGCGCTCGCCGATTGCAGAATCCAGCGGCCGAGTTCGTGAATCGATCCGCTCTCTTCCGCCACGTGGATGAACTGCGCCGGCGGCACCAGCCCCGCCTCGGGACGATTCCAGCGCATCAGCGCTTCCACCGCCACCACGCGGTTGGTGTGCCCGTCGACGAGCGGCTGGTAGTAGGCCACCAGTTCGTTGTTCTGCACGGCCCGCCGCAGATGGCCCTCGAGCAGCAGGCGCTGCAGCGCCGCTTCGTTCATCGAGCTGCTGAAGAACTGAAAGCAGTCGCGGCCCGAGTCCTTGGCGTGATAGAGCGCCGCGTCGGCGTTCTTGAAGAGCTCTTCCACCGTCTGCCCGTCTTGCGGGAACACGCTGATGCCCATGCTGGTCGTGACCAACACCTCGCCGAACGGCGCCAGCTGGATCGGCTGCTTGAGCGAGTCCTGCAGACGGCGGGCGATGCGCGGCACGTCCTCCACCCGCTCGAGGTCGCCAATCGCCAGGATGAACTCGTCACCGCCCAGACGGGCCACCGTGCTGGTCTCGCTGCCGTCCGGTCGATCGCGCGTGAACACGTCGGTGTCGCGCAGCGTGTCGCGGAAGCGGTCGGCCACGCGCTTGAGCAGCTCGTCGCCCATGCTGTGGCCCATGGTGTCGTTCACGCTCTTGAAGTTGTCGAGGTCGACGAACACCGTGGCTACGAGCTGGCCGCGGCGGCGCGCGGCGCCGAGCATGCCGCGCAGGCGCTCGGTAAAGAGCACGCGATTGGGCAGGTTCGTGAGGCTGTCGTAGTAGGCCAGGAACTTGATGCGGTTCTCGGTGGCGGTGCGCTCGGTGATGTCCTGCAGGGTGCCTATCACGCGCGTGGCCACGCCGAGATCGTCATAGCTCGCTTCGCCCTGCGCATGCAGCACACGCGCCTGGCCGCCGGTCGGCACGAAGCGCAGGTCGAGCGCAAACGACGGGGTGCCGCGCCGCACAGCGGCGAGAGCCGCCTGGGCCGCCGCCTGGTCGTCGCGGTGCACGCGCGCCAGGAACACGTCCATCGTGGCCGAGCTAATCGTGTCGGGCACCTCGAGCAGGCGGTCCACTTCGACCGACCAGGTCACGAGATCTTCGACCGGGCCCCAGGTCCAGTTGCCCAGCCGCGCGATCCGCTGCGCATGCTCGAGGCTCGACTCGCTGCGCTGCAGGTCGTCGACCGTGCGCTTCACGCGCAGCATCTCCTGCACGCGGTGCTTCACGAGCGACGCCGGCGACACGCGCATGGCCACGTCGGTGACGCCCGACTCGAGGCCGTGGTCCACGACGCACGGTGCGCTGCTGGCAATCAGCAGCAGCACGGGCACGTCGGCGGTGGCGGCCTTCGCGCGCAGCGCCAGACAGGCCCGCAGCGCCTCGGGTTCGCCGCCCAGGTCGGTGTCGAGCACCACCACCTGCGGCGTCTGGGCGTCAGTAAGGCAGTCGATGTCGCCAGCGTGGAGCGCCGTCGTCACCACGAAGCCGGCTTCCGCGAACGTGGCTGCGAGACCCGGGCGAAGATCGCCGCTCACGGCCAGCAACAGGCGGCTCGGGGCCTCGGGGGAGGAATACGTCACCGTCAGAAGATATCGGTCCCGTCACAGGGCTGGATTAGTGCTCAGGTGGCGGCACGAGGTCGATCCCGTCGAGCAGGGCCAGGAACTCCGCGAGGATCATGGCGGTGGCGCCCCACACCTTGGCGCCGTCCACCGCGAAATACGGCACGTCCATGAGCACCACCGGCGGCCGCTCGCGCAGCCGTTCCTCGCGCCGCACCACGTCGGGGGCGAGCAACACGCGCAGGGGCACCTCGATCAGGCGCTCCACCTCGGCCTCGGCCACACGGAAGGCCGGCCGCACATGCACGATGCCCACGACGGGGTGCAGCAAATGTCCACTCACCGGGATATGGAGCGGCGTGAGGCGGCCAATCACGTGCACACCCGTGGCCTCCACGCCCACCTCTTCGTGCGCCTCGCGCAGCGCCGCCTGTTCGATGGTCTCACCGGCGTCCACCCGTCCGCCGGGCAACGACACCTGCCCGGTGTGTTGTCGCATCCACGACCCGCGCAGGGTGAGCGGCAGACACCACTCGCCGGCATGCGGATACACCAGCACGAGCCCCGCCGCATCGCGCAGTCCAACGGGTACGACGGTGGGGTCCCAGCCCGGGCGGGGTTGCGGGGCCATGCGCAACTGCGCGTCGAGGCCAGGCAGCGGCGCTCGCAAGCGCTGGCGCAGAGCATCGGCAAGCACGAACATGCAGGCCGATCGTACTCCGGGTTGACAGCCGCAGGCCGGCGGGCCAGAGTTCCTGAGGTTCGCGCGGCCGACGCCGGCGACGTCTGGAGGATGCGGTGACACGTCTGGCGCGACAGCAGTTCGTATTCGTGGTGGCGGTGCTGGCCGGTGCGGCCGGCTGTGCCGGCACGCCGCCCATCGAGCCCGCCACGATGGTGGTGCGCAACGGCCCGATCGTCACCATGGATCCCGCAACCCCCGAGGTGAGTGGTCTCGCAATCCGCGGCGACCGCATCGTGGCCCTGGGCGCAGCCGCCGACATGCAGCCCTACATCGGCCCGACCACCGAGGTGATCGAACTCGCTGGCCTCACCGCCGTGCCCGGCCTCATCGAAGGCCACGGCCACTTCATGGGGCTCGGTCAGTCGCGCATGGTCATCGACCTGATGGACGTCACGAGCTGGGACGAGATCGTGCGCCGCGTGGCCGAGGCAGCCGCCAAGGCGCCGCCCGGCGAGTGGATTCGCGGGCGCGGCTGGCATCAGGAGAAGTGGACGTCGGTGCCGCAGCCCAACGTGGAGGGCTTTCCCATCCACGACGCGCTCAGCACGATCTCGCCGAACCATCCGGTGATCCTCGAACACGCCAGCGGCCACGCCACCTACGTGAACGCGAGGGCCATGCAGGAGGCCGGCATCACGGCCGCCACCAAGAGCCCGGCCGGCGGCGACATCCTG
>JANORI010000405.1:0-3074 GCA_031415235.1 Acidobacteriota bacterium
CGCGGATGCCGACACGATGACGCGCCTGAAAGACGTCGTGTCGCTCCAGGGCCCCGAGGCCCTGCCGCTCATGGGCTATGGCCTGATCGTGGGTCTCAACAAGACGGGCGACCGTCGTCAGACGATCTTCTCCACGCAGTCACTCGCCAATATCCTGCAGCAGCTCGGCTTGTCGGTGCGGCCCGACGAGGTGAAGGTGGAGAACATTGCCGCTGTGCTCGTCACGGCGAGCCTGCCCTCGTACGCGCGTCCTGGCGTGAAGCTCGATGTGACGGCGTCGTCCATCGGCGATGCGCGCAGTCTTCAGGGCGGCACGCTCCTGGCAACGGCGTTGCGCGGTCCGAGCGGTCAGATTCACGCGCTGGCGCAGGGCCCGCTCTCGATCGGCGGCTTCGGCGGCGGTGGCGGCGGCAACTCCGTCGTCGTCAACCACCTCACCGTGGGCCGCGTGCCGGGCGGCGCGTTCGTGCAGCAGGGCAGCGGCCTGACGCTGCCCATGGCCGAGGTCGTGTCGTTGTCCCTGCGCGATCCCGACTTCAGCAACGCCCTGCGCGTGGCGCAGGCCATCAACACCGACCTCGGCCCCAACCTGGCGCATGTCGTGGACCCGGGTACGGTGACCGTCAGGGTGCCCGAAGCGTACCGCACGGCGCTGTCCGATCTCATGGCCCGGCTCGAGATGCTGCCGGTGTCGTCGGACACACCCGCGCGCGTCGTCATCAACGAGCGCTCTGGCACCATCGTCGTGGGCGCCAGCGTACGCATTGCCGCGGCAGCCGTGGCCCATGGCAACTTGTCGGTGCGCATCAGCACGCGGCTCGAGGCGTCGCAGCCGGGGGCGCTCGCCCGCGCGGGTGAGACCGTGGTCGTACCGAACACGCAGGTGGACGTGCGCGAGGGCACGGCGCGTCTCGTGGCCCTCGAGGAAGGCGCCACGCTTGACGCCGTGGTGCGCGCGCTCAACACGCTTGGCGCCACGCCGCGCGACATCATTGCCATCATGCAGGCACTGAAGGCCGCCGGTGCCTTGCGCGCTGAGATCGTCATTCTCTAGGACACGCGACATGCCTGCGCCCATCACCGGTCTATCGATCACCCCACCGCTTGCGCCGTCGGCCAAGGAGGCGGAGCGTCAGCAGATCCTCGCGCTCGTCGAGCAGTTCGAAGGCATGTTGCTGACCGAGATGCTGCGGGACGTGCGGGCGGGCGATGACGAAGACGACAACGAGTCGTTCGGCCTCGGCGGCTCGACCATGAACGATTCCATTCAGAGCGAGTTCGGTCTGGCGCTCAGCCGTGCCGGCGGCCTCGGGATGGCCGACATGCTCGTGACGGCGTTCGCCCGTCAGCAAGGAGTGGAACTGCCTGCCACTGCCCACGGCGGTCTCGTGCCTGCGCGGTTGACGCCGGTCGCCGCCGCACCGCGGAGCGAGGCCACCGGCCGCGCGGTCGAGGGCCTGGGAGGGCACGACCATCACCAGGTCGACCTCCGACTGGCACCGGAGTTGGTCGAGGGGTTCGCGCTGCCCCACGCCGCGGTCACGTCGGACTTCGGATGGCGTAACGACCCGCTCGATGGCCAGCGACGCTTCCACAAGGGCACGGATCTGCGCATGGCCTACGGCTCGGAGGTACGCGCCGCAGCGCCCGGTGTCGTCCTGTCGGCCGGTGACCGGTCCGACTACGGTCTCACCGTCGTGGTCGACCACGGCAACGGCCGCGAAACCAGGTACGCCCACCTGTCGGCCATCGACGTAGCGCCGGGCGACCCGGTAGGGAGTGGCCAGCTGATTGCACGATCGGGCAACAGCGGCCGGACGACCGGCGCGCATCTGCACTTCGAGGCACGGGAATTCGGGCGGCCGGTGGATCCGCGGCTGGCGGCGGAGTCCTGGATTGGCCGGAATGCTGACACGTCGGTCGGCGAATCGGACGGGTCGAGCCCTGCGGTACTAATGGTGCGGCGGTGATGGCCGATTTCCCGGATGCACGACCAGCGGGCGTGGGGCTCGCCTGGGAGGGACACGATGAAGATTGACCAGAACCGCGCCAACCTCGAGACCGTCGGCGGCGTGCGTCAGGAGCCGGTGCGCGAGGAACGCGCGGCGGCCGCCGAGCGCGCGGCGCAGGACACAGGCGCCGACCAGGTGCGCGTCTCGACGACCAGTCAGCTCGCTGCCGCGGCGGCGTCGGCGGCCGGTCAGGCGCCGGATGTCCGCCCCGACGCGGTGGCACGCGCGCGTGCGCTGCTCGAGAGCGGCGAACTCGGCCGCGATGCGGCCCGGCTCGCCGACGCGCTCATCGACAACGCCATCGACAAGGGCTAGCCAGGTGTCCACCACCACGCCGTGTGAGGCCGCCGTCGCCGACGTGGCCGCCGGGCTCCGAGGGGCGCTCGACGCGCTGGCCGCGGCCATGACGCTCGGCGATGCCGATGCCGTGCTGGCTGCCGAGCCGGTACTGCAGGCGGCCGTGGGGCGTCAAGCCGCGACGATGACCTCGCTCCCGTCGACCGACCGCGACCTCGTGCGACAGGACCTGATGGGTGCGCGCGCCGCCCTGGCGCGTTGCCGCGCGCTGGGCGCCGGCACGGCGCTTGTGGCTGGTGCGACGCTCGAGGCGCTTGGCCGCACACCGTCCTACAGCCGGCAGGGGGCCGGTCCATCTCGAAGCCTGCGCGGACGCGGGCTGAAGGCGAGGGTGTGATGTCGGGACTCTTTGCAAGTCTTTCCATGGCCGCCCGGTCGCTCGAGGCGCAACGTGCGGGCCTCGATGTGGCCGGACAGAACATCGCGAATCTGAACACGCCTGGCTACACCCGCCGACGGCTCGACCTGGCGGAAGTGGTCTACGGTGCGGGCGGTGTCGAAGTGGTTGGCACGCGAGCGCTGCGCGACCGCGTGCTCGACACCCGCGTGCGCGCCGCGATTCCAGACCTGTCTCGCGAGGGGGCGTTGGTTGACACGCTGGCGCTGGTCGAGACCGCCATTGGCGCGCCGGGCCAGGGCGTCGACGGGCGCCTCGCGTCGTTCTTCGACGCGTTCTCCGCGCTCTCGGTCGATCCCACGTCGGCC
>JANORI010000406.1:0-4648 GCA_031415235.1 Acidobacteriota bacterium
TTGCACCGCGACGAGCGAGAGCAGGAACAGCAGTCCCAGGCCGCCGATGACCCAGCGTTTCTGATCGAGTGTCATACCGTCCTCAATGCGCTACGAGCGCTTCCCACATGGTGAGTCCCATGATGGCGAGCGCACCCGTCACGCCAATCCACACGCTGATGTCGGCGTACTTGAAGCGCCGCACCAGCCAGTCGTCGATGAACGGCCAGAAGAACATCACGAACACGATGAAGCCCTGCGTCAACATGGCGGTCGTGCCGGAGAACAGCTTCAACCACCGGAAGGCGACGTAGAAGAACCACTCCGGCTTGATCACCTCCGGGGTGATCTGCGGGTTGGCGCGGGGCCCCATCTCGACCGGCACGAGTGTGGCCAGCACGCTGAGCAGAATCATGAGCGTGAGGCCGATGATGAGTTCGGTGTAGAAGTGTTCGGGGAAGAAGTTGAAGTGCTTGACCGGCGCCGCGGTCTCCCCGGCGAACTTCAGCTCGGTCACGCCCAGGAGCCGTACCAGGCCGATGTGCATCATCAGCACGAAAATGAGCAACACCGGTAACACCGCCGCGTGCAGGATGAAGAAGCGCGAGAGCGTGCGGTCGTTGTAGGTGTCGCCGCCGAGGAGCACCTGCTTCATGAGCGGCCCCACGACCGGCACCGTGTCGCTGATGTTCGCGCCCACCGTGGCGCCCCAGTAGCTCAGTTGCTCGAACACCAGGCTGTAGCCCGTGAAGCCGATGAGCAGCGTGCACACGAGGATGGTCATGCCGATCATCCAGTTGAGCTCGCGTGGCTTGCGATAGGCGCCGGTGAAGAACACGCGCATCTGGTGCAGCACCACTGCGGCAATCATCAGGGTGGCGCCCCACTTGTGCAGGCCGCGCAGGTACCACCCGAACGCCGCGTCTTCGGTGATGTAGCGCACCGATTCGTAGGCCGTGGCGGGGGCCGGCTGATAGTAGAACGCCAGCAGCACCCCGGTGACGATCTGCACGACGAACAGGTAGGCAGGCGTGCCGCCGAGTGCGAACCACCAGCGCTTCATGTGGTACGGCACCGGCTCGTTGGACATGGCCGCCAGGCCTTCCACCGAAATCGGCACGCGCTCGCCGATCCAGCCGCGCACGTCGCTCACGCCGGCCTCCCTGCAGCACCGGGGCTCGAAGAACCGGAGCTCGGGGCTCGGGTTCCGGGGCTCGAAGGGCCGGGGCCCGGGGCTCGGGGCTCGGGGCTCCAGGGGCCGGGGCTCGGGGCTCGGTGCTCGGGGCTCCAGGGGCCGGGGCTCGGGGCTCGGTGCTCGGGGCTGAGGCTGGTGCGCGCTTCGCGCGCCTGTATGCACTCCAGGCACGGGTCGTGGCCGGGGCCACTGGGGCCCGACGTCTCCACGATGCCAGCCACGTCGCCCATCGACAACTGCTCGCGCGGCACGTAGATGTAGAGCAGGCCCTTCTCGACGCCGAGCGTGTAGCGCGGCAGCGACTGACCTGCATCGCCGGGCGGGCCGCCCGTCGCCACCCCCTCGGGGTTGAACGTGCCGTTGTGACAGGGGCAGAAGTAGCGGTCGTTCTGCGGCTCCCACTTCACCTGGCAGCCCAGGTGCGGACAGGTGCTCGAGAGCGCGATGAAGTCGGCCGCCACGCCGGCGGTGCCCCGACGCGTGATGTTGACCGTGCGTCCCTCGGGCGTGCGGTAGAGCACGGTGTCGCCCGCGCGCAGGTCGGCGATGCGCGCCACGAAGAGCTGGTGCATCTGTCCCGCGCGCGCCGGCAGCAGGAAGCGTCCGCTCACCCAGGCCAACATGCCGTAGCCACCGACCAGCCCGCCGACCATGGCGAGCCGCGAGGTGAGCCACAACGCGGCCCGGCGCGTCACGGGCGCGAGGCCGGCGCCGTGATCCGGCGTGGGTGACTGGGGCGTGTCGTGGGCCATGGACGTCGATCTCAGAAGGGCGAGAACCCTTGGCTCGGGAACCGCGTCATGGTGTGGAGGTGATAGAGCGGCGGGCCGTAGGCCAAGGCGATGAGCACCACGGCCACGGCGGTCCAGAGGCCGAAGCGGTCCCACAGGGGCGACGCCGGCGCGGACGACGTCATGGCCTCAGCGTACTCGAACGGCTCGCGCGTGGTCACCGGCGAGACGAGCATCGAACCGACCACCACGCCCACGTAGCACAGCGCCGACACGAACAGGATCATGCCGCCCACCGCCGACAGGTTCACGAGCGGCACCCACGCCTGCGCGGCCGCCACGCCCTGGAACTCGCCCGTGTAGATGCGGCGCGGCATGCCCATCAGGCCGGCGATGTGACTCGGGATGCTGAAGCACTGCATGCCGACGAACCAGAGGTAGGGCTGCACCGTGGCGAGGCGCGGGAAGGCGATGGCGCGGCCGGTGAGACGCGGCAGCATCCAGTAGGTGCTGCCCATGAACGTGAGCGCCACCGCCGTGCCGACCGTCAGATGGAAATGGCCTTGAATCCACGCCGTGTTGTGTACCATCGCGTTCATGGCGTAGGCGGCGTTGATGGCACCGCCGAAACCGCCCAGCGCAAACGTGACCATCGACAGGGCGACGCCGGCAAAGAACGGGTCGCGCCACGGCAACACGCGGATCCAGCCGAAACGGCCGGTGCCGCCGCGCGCGCGGCCGGCGCCTTCGAGCGAGGCAATCACGGTGAACGCCGTGACCAGGCTGGGGAACATGATGGCGTAGGTGGTGAAGGTGTGCAGCAGCTTCCAGCCGCCGGCGATGCCCGGATCGGTGAACTGGTGGTGCAACCCGACCGGCGTCGAGAACAAGATGAACTGCACGAACACGACGCGCGTGAGCCCGTCGCTGAAGAGCCGTCCGCCGGCCACCTTCGGGATCACGGTGTACCAGAGCACGTAGGCCGGCAGCAGCCAGAAGTACGTGAGTGGATGGCCGAACCACCAGAAGTAGGTGCGCGCCACGATCGGGTCGATGCGGGCCACCAGCCCGAGCGACCACGGCAAGATGAAGACCAGCACTTCCACGGCCAGGCCCGCGGTCGCAAGCACCCAGATGGCCACCGTGGTGAGCATGCCGTGCATGGCCAGCGGCACGCAGTCCGTGGGATGGGTGCGTCGCCAGGCGCGGAAGCTGCCGATCATCACGCCGCACCAGATCCAGGAGCCGACGACGAGCAGCGTGGCGCCGAGGTAGAACGTCGGATGGGCCTCGAGCGGCGGGTAGAACGTGTAGAGCACCGTGCTCGTGCCCGACAGGATGGCCAGGGTGGTCATCACCGTGCCGACGAGCGCCACCCAGAATCCGGCCCACGCCCAACGCATCCCCGCCACGCGGCCGAGTGTGGTTTCGGCCACGAGATACCCGAGCGCCATGATGAAGAACGTGGTGAACACCAACGCTTCGAGCACGCCGTGCGCGGTCACCGACAGGTAGTAGAGTCGCGCCGTGCCGAACGGCAGCTCGATGCCGGCGCGGGCCAGCGCCTGCATCACGGCCATCATCGCGCCGAGGGCAAAAGCCACGATCGCCACGGCGAGGTTGCAGAGGATCAGCCGGGTGGCCACGATCACCTGGGCGCCTCCACCACGATGGCCCCCTGCATCAAGTGGTGCCCGAGCCCGCAGTACTCGTTGCACACGACCAGGTACTCCCCGGGGGTCTCGAACGTCGTGGTGGCCTGGCTGACGTAGCCGGGCGACACCGTGAGGTTCACGTTGGTGCCCACGATCTGGAAGCCGTGCAGCACGTCGGGGCTGGTGATGCGAAAAGTCACGGGCACGCCGGTCGGCACCCGCACACGGGCCGGCCGGAACACGTAGAACTCCGCGCGCATCGTCACGGTGACGGCGCCGCCCGGATGGGTGAAGACACCGGGCGTGGCAAATTCGCCGGCGATATCCAGCGTCTCTGGGTTCACCGTCTCGGTGTGGCTCGGGGGGTGCGCCGAGCCGTTCACCGCCGTTGCGACGATGGCGCCGGTGAACAGCACCAGCATGCCGGAGGCGGCCCACATCCAGTAGCGTTCGTAGCGCTCGACGTGCATCGTTCTCCTAGGGCGTGTTGCGGGGCAGGTATAGCCCGAAGAAGAACAGCAGCCAGCCCACGACGACGAAGGCGCCGAATATCCCGACGATGTAAACGGTCCCGCGCGGGTGGTCGTCTGGCTGGTCGGTTGATGGCATGAGCAGTGCGGTCTCGGACAAGCCCGGTCCAGAACGATAGCCGGGCAGCTCGCCCACTGCCTAGCAATATTGATTCCGGGTGCGAAAGCGACGAGCCAGGCGCGGGTCGCGCCTTTCGCTGCCAGTGCGCGAGATAATCCCCGTACCGGCTGGGGAATATCCCGTGCAGCCGTGCCGACCGCCTACGAAGACGCGGGGCACAAACGCCGCGCCATCAGTTCGCGAACGCTGCGATGCCCGTCTGCGCGCGGCCCAGGATGAGCGCATGAATGTCGTGCGTGCCTTCGTAGGTGTTCACGACTTCCAGGTTCACCAGGTGACGGATCACGCCGAACTCATCGACGATGCCGTTGCCGCCCATCATGTCGCGCGCCAGGCGCGCGATGTCGAGCGCCTTGCCGCACGAGTTGCGCTTGAGCAGCGACGTGATCTCGGGCGCCGCGGTGCCCTCGTCCTTCATGCGGCCCAGACGCAATACC
>JANORI010000407.1:0-4982 GCA_031415235.1 Acidobacteriota bacterium
ACGAATGCAATCCACCCTCGCACAGCCATGCGGTCCTCGCTCCTTGCGGACGTCATTTGTATTTCGCGGGAATGAACTGCACCGACATCCTCGCGGTTTCGGGGTCGCAGTCGAACGGCTTCAACCTGTAGCCGGCGGGCGCTGGCAACCAGCGCATCGTATAGGACGCCGGCTGCCGCAGGAACATCGGGTCTTCCACCGTGACCGTGGCCTTCAACTGCTCGCCCTCGCGCCAGTAGCGCTCCGTCACCTTCTTCTGCGGCGACGACGGAATGCCGTTGTAGTCGTCGAATCCCGTGATGTCGAACACGAAGTGCGTCGTCTCGACGAGCAATGCATTGCCCTCGTAACGTCCGACCGACAGACCCTGAATGCCGTAGTCGTAGACCGTCGGCTGGCGTCCGTCGAGCCACACCGTGCGCAGCTGGTCGTCCTTCTCGTACCGCAGCAAGACGCGGTCGGGCCACTGCACGACCTCCATGTAGTAGGGGTCGAACTCGATAGCCGGCGGCGTGGCCGGCTGGCAGTCGTACTTCGGCGACAGCGGCTCGTCGAAGATTTTCTGGAAGGCCAGGCCGCGCTCGTTGAGCACAGGAAAGTTCGACACGTAGTTCGCATCGGCCTTGGTGCCGTCGGGCAGCGTGCGGCCCACGGCCATGGTCCGCGCCCACGGAATCGTCTCGGAGTTGATTGGGTGGGCCCGGCCGGTGCCATCCCACACCCCCGCGAGGTTCGGGATGGCGGCTGCGGCCGCGGCCGTCTGGGCGCGGAGTCGTGGCAGTGGATCACCGGTGGTCGCCACCAGCGTCGCCGCGCAGAGTGCGACTCCACAGCATCCTGCAAGCGACAGCCGGCTGATCGAACTCTTCATGCGTGCTCCTGCTCGGGGGGCTCCGAGGGGCCGGTCCCCGGAACTCCGGCGCAGACGAAACCTCCGCCGCCCGGTGCGACGTAGGATACGCGGTTTGGCGCGCCCGTCAAAGCCGGCCCGAGGGGCCGGGCGTAAGGCACAGGTGGCGCGGTGAGGCGGGAGCCCCCGAAGCCGGCGTCCGGCCGCCGACTCCGGGAGTGTTGCGCAACGCAGCCGACTAGAACGCGATCCGCGAGCCGAACTGCACCGACCGCGGGAAGCCGCTGCCGCCGCGCAGGTTCGTGAGCGTCAGGAAGGTGTTCGGGAGGCGCTCGTCGGAATTCGCGACGAGCGGGTTGTCCCAGTTGGTGCGGTTGGTCAGGTTGAACACGTCGACGAAGAACTCGAGCGTGCGCTCCTGGATGCGTCGCCGCCATCCGGCGCGGATGTCGACCTGGAAGTAGTCCGGACCGCGGGCACCGAAGCGCCCGCCCTCGTTCTTCAGGTCCTTCATCGCGTTCGGGCCCGTGCCGCTGTAGGCGCCGGCCGGCGACGGGTCGTCGAGCTGGCCGTTCCGGTTCACGTCGATGTTGCTGTTGTAGATAGTGAACGGCGACCCGCTCATGTAGCGAGTCGTCGTCGCCAAGGTCATGCCCCCGGTCTTCGGCACCTCAATGCGGCCCGCCACTGAAAGGATATGACGGCGGTCCACCGGCGTCGGCCCAAAACGGCCATCGAGGTTCAGATCGTCGAGGAACTGGTCAGTGTTCCGGTCGCCCTGATCCGTCGCCGTGCCGCGCGACTTGGAGAGTGAGTACGAGATGCGCCCCGACCACTTGTTGGCTAAGCGCCTCTCGAGCTGCAGATTGAGTGCGTCGTAATCCGAGCTGCCGTTGTTCTCGAACACCCAGACCTGCTGGCGGTAGTTGGCGGCGTCGGCCCCGAAGACGCCGAACGCGTCCAGGCGCTGGATGGCACCGGTCCTGGTCGTGTTGGCGCGCAGCATCGGCAAGAGGTTGCGCGCCAAGAACATGTCGCGGTTCATGATCTTCACGTAGTCGGCGTGGAACGCCAGCGACGTCGCGAGCTGGCGGACGAAGCCGACCGTCATCTGGTGCGCGTACGGTTGCCGGCGGTCGGGCGAGTCGTAGACGACCACGCCGGTGTTGCGCGGTGTCGAGCCCGGCGGGAACTGCTGGTTCAGGAGCGTCCGGTTGATGGTCGGGCCGTTTGCGAGGAACGGATCGGTGGGGAACTGGCCGCGGCTCGGACCGGGATCGACGTTGTCGTTCGGAAAATTGGCAACGATGGACGAGGTGAACTTCGGGAACTCGATGGTGTCGTCGAGCGCTCCGAGGATCGTGCGGTTGTAGAACATGCCGTAGCCGGCGCGGACCAGTGACTTCCCGCCGTCGTCGAGCTGGCGCGTGAAGCCGATGCGTGGCGCGAAGTTGTTCTTGTCGACGGTCGTCGTCTGTCCTGGCGCGAACAGCGGGTTGTCCGACGTGTCGAGGGTGGGGTACCGCTCCAGGTCGTAGCGCAGGCCCAGACTCAACGTGGTGCGCTCGTTGAGCTGCCACTTGTTCTGCAGAAAGAACTCGTAGGCGTGGTTGGTCATCGTCGCGTCGTAAGCGTTCGGGATGCGGATGACGAGGCGCTCGGGATACGTACGGGGGTCGGCCGGATTGAACCGCAGATCCGTGTTGAAGTTGAACGTGCCGTTCTGGTTGATCTGCGACACGCGCCGCAGCTTGGTGTAGTTGTAGCGCGCGCCGACCTTGATGTTGTGGTCGCCCATCTTGCCGGGCACGAACCACGAGAAGTTGTCTTCGATCTGGTAGTTCGTGTCCCACGGCCCCTGCGATTCCGTGCTGCCGCCCTCCAACTGTTCGAGGTAGTTGAGCTGCGGAGAGCAGATCGTCATGTCGCTGCGATCCTCGGTGCCGAATGTGAAGCCTTCCAAGCCCCCCTCAGGTCCCTGGCCGCGCGTGCACAGGTTGCCGTGCCACCAGTGTTCCCACGTCTTCGCCACGCGGAACGTGTTGACCTTGGTGCCCCCCAGTACGCTCGTGAACGTACCCACCGCCGTCTGGTCCAGGTCGGTCTCGTCCTGAAATGCCTGTTCTCCCGACGCCCGATTCGGGACGACCGGGAACTGCGGCGCGGTTTCACGCAGCCACCGCACCGCCCAGGTGTGGTTGGCCGTGATCTGATGATCGAACCGGACGAGCGTGTTGAAATCGGTGCGATCTTCGACGATCGAGAAGTCCAGCTCCGGTCGCGAGATGAACGAGCGCGAGCGATTCGGCTTGTCGACCTGCCGTTCGAAGCTGACGAAGAAGTGCGCCTTGTTCCTGATGATGGGGCCGCCCAGGACGAAGCCGTACTCGCGCTTCTCGACCTGCGCCTTGGGCAGGCCACGCTGGCGGGCGATGACGTCCTTCGAGGTCAGGCTGTTGCTCACGGCATAGCCGAAGGCGACGCCAGAGAACTTGTTCGTGCCGGTCTTGGTGACGGCGTTCACGATGGCGCCACCGGCGCGCCCGAACTCGGCGTCGTACATCGAGGTGATGACCTCGAATTCCTGGATGGCCTCGAGCGGCGTGCGGACCTGCGCGCCGGCGCTCGTGCCGAGCGCGTTGTCGCCGTTGTAGCCGCCATCCACCGACACGTTGTTGGCCTGGCTCGACTGCCCGTTCGAGATGATGGTGTCGTTGCCCATCTGGGTGGACGGCGAGAACTGGACGCCCGGCAGCAGGGCCACCGTGGCGAAGTAGTTGCGGTTCATCGCCGGCAGCTCGGCCAGTTCGCTCGCGCCGATGTTGCCCCCCACGTCGGTGGCGGTGAGGTCGATGAGGGGCGAAGCGCCCGTGACCGTGACCGACTCTTCGAGCGCGCCGATGGCCATCGTGAGGTTCACCGTCATCGTCGTGCCCACAGCGAGCACGAGGCCCCGCCGCTCAAAGGTTCTGAACCCCTCGAGCTTGGCCACGATGCGATAGCGGCCCGGCAGCATCTGCGCCAGATGGTAGACGCCCTCGCCACTGGTCGTGGCTTCGCGGAACTGACCGCTGTCTTCGTTGGTCACGACGATGGCCACGCCCGGGAGCGCAGCGCCTTGTTCGTCTAGTGCCCGCCCAGAGAACTCCGCGGTGCCCTGCTGCGCACGCGCCGGCCAGGCGCTCAGCAACACCATCACTACCGCACACGCACCGATACGAGTCATAGCCATAGACCACACTCCGTGTTGTTCGAGAACTGCGGTGACGCCGAGGCGGATACGACCGACGCCATGGCCGGCCGTCCGCCGTGCTGGCTGCTCGTGCGGGCTGGATTACGACGTGTCGCGTCGCGCGCGTGAAAAGGGCGTGCCCGGTACGGGCGACGCCACCAGAACAATTCCGACGACGACGTGACGCATTGACACCTCCCAACAAGGGTGGAACCCGCGCTGCCGACCGGACGAACGGTTGATACGGGAATTAAGCGCCCATCGCTCGCGAAGGTCAACTGGATTTTTGGCATGACCCGAACCCTGGTCTTGTGGCCTGAGAGCGCGATCCCGCGGGTCTTTGGATGATGGGCGACAGTTCAGGGACGATGAAGGCCCCGCCGAGGAGACGACCGGTGCGACACACGACCCTGATGCTGGTGGGACTGCTGATGGTGGGATGGCCGAGCGGGGCGCGTGCCCAGGGCGGCGCCGCGGCCTTCCAGCACAACTCCGCGGACGTGAACGGCGTCCGGCTCCACTACGCGAGCGTCGGCCAGGGGCCGCTCGTGCTGTTCCTGCACGACGTCGAAGAACACGGCCGCAAAGGCAACGCCCGCCAGCACCGCCATGACGGCTGCGCGAGAGGGCGGCCGAGTGCGCAAGGGGGGAATCGTCACTCTCGAGCAAGTATCGGTCGGAACGAGGCGATTTCGTAGCGATGAATCGCGGCTCGCGCACGGCCGCGGAAATGACAACGGCGAGGCGCTGTGACGCGCCCCGCCGTGCGGGATCGATTGAGTGAGAGCCGCGTACAGCTAGCTGTCTCCTGCTTATCCGGTTGTTTCAGCAAGCCACGAGATGTAGTGTACCGGCGTGGCGCGCCCTTCGTTTCCGAAGAATCTGCGCGAGTTCCAGCGC
>JANORI010000408.1:0-2478 GCA_031415235.1 Acidobacteriota bacterium
ACTGGTCGAGGGCGACGACCTGTCGCAGCGGATCGCCCGCGGGGCGATTCCGCTCGATGAGGCACTGCCGATCGCCAAGCAGATCGCGGAAGCGCTCGAAGGCGCGCACGAGCAGGGGATCATTCACCGCGATCTGAAGCCGGCAAACATCAAGGTGCGGCTCGATGGCACGGTGAAAGTTCTGGACTTCGGTCTTGCCAAAGCCGTGGCGCCTGTCGGCGGCGCGCCGGACGTGTCGCAGTCGCCGACCATCACGACGCCCGCGATGACCCAGGCGGGGATGATCCTCGGGACCGCCGCCTACATGAGCCTCGAGCAAGCGAAGGGGCGCCCTGCCGACAAGCGGAGCGACGTGTGGGCGTTTGGTTGCGTCTTGTACGAGATGCTGACCGGGAAACGGGTGTTTGAGGGCGAGGATGTGGGTGACACGCTCGCCGCGGTGCTCCGATCCCAGCCGGACTGGAACGCCTTGCCTGCGGAAGCGCCTTTCCCGGTTCGGACGTTGCTGCGCGGATGCCTCGAGAAGAACCCACGGCAGCGGATTGCGGACATCTCGGCGGCGCTGTTCGTGCTGCGTCATCAGGCGACCGGCGCGGCCATTGAAGGTTCGGCGTCTGCCTCCGTTGCGGCTGCGGCGGCCAAGCAAGTGGGACGTCAGAACGTGCGACGCGTCGCGCTCTTCACCACGGCGGCGCTGATGCTCGGTGCCGGTATGACGGGTACGGGCGTCTGGTGGCTGACCCGACCCGCTTCGCCTTCCGTGGTGCGCATGACCATCGCCACCTCCGGGTCGGCTGCGTTACGGCTTTCGGGCGTCGGGCGCGACGTCGCCATCACGCCAGACGGCTCCCGCGTGGTCTATCGCGGCGACAACCAGCTGCTGGTACGTGCGCTCAACCAGCTCGAGCCCACGGTGCTGAGCGGTCTTGGCACGCTCCTGGGCGTATTCATCTCACCTGAGGGACAGCGGGTTGGGTTCTTCGACGTAGTCACGATGAAGAAAGTGGCGATCACGGGCGGGCCGCCAGTCACAATCGCTCGCCTCGACAGCCCACCGCGCGGCGCCACCTGGATGCCGGACGACACGATTGTCTTCGCGACCAGCAACGTAGCGACGGGCCTTCAGCGCGTGTCGGCCGCGGGCGGGCCGCCGGAGGTTCTGACGCGCCCGGACCACACGCGGGGCGAAGCCGATCACCTCTGGCCGGAGATCCGACCCGGCGGCCGCGCGGTCCTCTTCACAATCTTGGCGCAGACGGGCGGGCTCGACGCGGCGCAGGTCGCGGTGTTGGATCTCCGCACGAATACACAGAAGATCCTGGTGGGCGGCGGGAGCCACGCACACTACGTGCAGAGCGGCCACCTGGTCTACACCGTGGCGGGGACGCTTCGCGCCGTCCCCTTCGATCTCAACCGGCTGGAGATCCGTGGGACGACGGCCCCGGTCGTGCCACGGGTCGTGACGACGGACACCGGGGCGGGGAATTTTGCCGTTGCCGCCAACGGGACACTCGTGTACGTGGACGCGCCGGGGCGGTTCGAGATTTTCGTGCGGTCGTTTCCGAACGCTGGCGGCCAGTGGCAGGTCTCCACCGGCGGCGGCAGGACGCCGCTCTGGGCGCGCAACGGAGAAGAACTGTTCTACCTCGGGCTGGACGGCGCGCTGCTCCGCGTAGGGGTCGAGGCGAGCGGCGCGACTTGGAACGCTGGGACGCCGACGAAGCTGCTCGAGGCGCGATACTTCACCGGCGGCAGTCGCAGCGCCGGCCAGCCCTACGACGTCTCGCCCGATGGTCAGCGCTTCCTGATGATCAAAGTGCCGACGACCGATGCGGCTGCGACACCGCCCACGCTTGTCGTCGTGCAACATTGGGAACAAGAGATGAAGCGCCTCCTGCCGACAAGGTGACCGAACGCGGTAAGGTTTCTGCCAGAGCCAACCTCGCGGATTAGTAATGAGCAGTCGCGAAGTGTAGACCGAGGGCGATGTCATCGGCCCATACGGCCGGTGGGTGGGCGTGGCGTCTCTCGATGGCGAACTCTGAGCACCGCGAGCTCTGGCGATCCTCCGTGGTCTCGGGCGTCGTTCCTCTCCGCGGCAGGACGTCCCCGCCATCGCGGAGCGAAGGTGAGCTGGAGAGAGATGCCGCGTCTACCCAGCGGCAGACCAGCACAGCTACTGAGAGCCGAGGTGCGCGCCGTCAGCGCTGGCGCACGGCCGTCAGCAGCCGGTCGTACTTCGCCATGATGGCGTCCCAGCGGTACTCCCGTTTCACGTATTCCTTGCCGTTGCGCCCCATCGTGCGCCGCAGCCGGTCGTCGGCGAGCAGCAGCTTGGCGGCGTCCACGAACTCGTCGCGGTTGTCGTACCACAGGCCGGCATTGCTCTTCCGGCAGTGCTCCACGAGCACGTCGCTGTGCCCGTTCACGAGCACCGGCGTGCCCACGGCCATGGCCTCGAGCGCCAGCAGCGACAGG
>JANORI010000409.1:0-2556 GCA_031415235.1 Acidobacteriota bacterium
CGAGATGCGGCGTGACTCGTTCAACATCAGCAGCAACGACCATCTGGCCGTGGTGTTCGACACGTTCAACGACGCGCGCAATGGCTTCGGCTTTGCGGCCAACCGCCTTGGCGGGATGTTCGACTGGGCGACCACCAACGAACAGCCCAGTCCCAACTGGAACGGATTGTGGTGGTCGAAGGCCGCGGACTTCGACGGCGGCTGGACGATCGAGATGCGCCTGCCCTTTCGCTCGATCCGCTTCAAAGAAGGCAGCAGCGCATGGGGCGTGAACATGCGCCGCATGGTCCGCTTCAAGAACGAAGTGTCGTACCTGAACGCGGTGCCCAGGTCGTGGGGACGCCGTGGCCTCAACAAGGTCTCGGACGCCGCCGCCCTCGTGGGGCTGACCACGCCGAAGCGTTCGATCAACCTTGACGTGAAACCCTACGCGCTTGGCTCTGTGCTGACCAACCGCGCCGCAACGCCAGCATTCAACAACAAGGGCGACGCCAACTTCGGCGTGGACGCCAAGTGGGGCCTGACGCAACAGTTCGTCGCCGACTTCACCTACAACACCGACTTCGCACAAGTGGAGGACGACGACGCGCAGGTGAACCTCACGCGCTTCTCGCTGTTCTTTCCTGAGAAGCGCGAGTTCTTCCTCGAGGGCCAGGATGCCTTTGCGTTCGGCGGCGTCGGGGGCGGAGGTGGAGGCGGAGGCGGAGGTGGAGGCGGAGGCGGCGGGGGTGGTGGCGGTGGTGGTGGTGGTGGCGGTGGCGGCAACAACCTGACGCCCACCTTGTTCTACAGTCGCCGGATCGGCCTCGGCGGCGGCACCGTCGTGCCGCTCATTGCCGGAGCCCGCGTGCTCGGGCGCAGCGGTGGCTGGCAGGTGGGCGCGTTGTCGATGGAAACCGACGACGTGCCGTCTGCCGGCGTGCCGCTGACGAACTTCTCCGTGCTGCGTGTGAACCGCGACGTGCTGAGCCGCAGCCGCATCGGCATGGTGGCCACGAGCCGGAACCCGTCGGCGGGGAACTCGGCCAGCAACTACGCTGCCGGCGTCGACGCCCAGTTCAATGTCAGAAGCGACATCTTCATCAACGCCTACTGGGCCGGCACGCAGACCAGCGGCAAGACCGGCAGTGAGCAGAGCTACCGCGGCCGCTTCGACTGGAACGGGGACCGGTACGGTGCCAACGCGGAGCACCTCTTCGTGGGCGAGGGGTTCAATCCCGAAGTGGGCTTCCTGCGCCGGTCGGCGTTTCGCCGTTCCTACGGCCAGTTGCGTTTCAGCCCGCGCCCGAAGAAGTTGGCCGGCGTGCGCAAACTCTCCTATCAGGCTAGCGCCGACTACATCACGGGGGCGGCTACCGGCACGGTGGAGTCGGAGGAATACCAGGGCTCCTTCAACGTCGAGTTGAACAGCGGCGATTTCATCAACACGGAAGTGAGCCAGGCCTACGAGGCCCTCGTAGCGCCGTTCGAAGTTGCCCCTGGCGTCGTCGTACCGATCGGCGGATACCGCTACACGCAGGGCAAGGTGTCGTACTTCATGGGCGGCCAGCGGCGCATCAGTGGCGGGATCACCCTGGCCCGTGGCGGGTTCTACGACGGCACGCTATCGGAGGTGACGTGGCGCGGACGCGTGGAGTTCACGCCGCAACTCTACGCCGAACCCACACTCTCGTGGAACCGCGTGGAAGGCCCGTACGGCAACGGCAACAGCAATCTGGCGGGCACGCGACTCACCTACACGGTGACACCCCGCATGTTCGTGGCAGCACTGGTGCAGTATCAGTCGCGCACCAAGTCGATGACCACCAACCTGCGCTTCCGGTGGGAGTATCAGCCGGGCAGCGAGTTGTTTGTCGTCTACAGCGACGGACGCACGACGGTCAACCCCGGATACCCGGATCTCGAGAACCGGTCTTTCGTGGTGAAGGTCACCAAGCTGTTTCGCTGGTAGCGCAGGCGCGTCAGCCGCACACGTCGCTCAGGCAGCGCTCGAGGACGTTCAAGAGCAGGTCCGCGTGCGCACGCGAGAACGTCATGGGCGGGCGCAACTTGATGACGTTGTCGTAAGGGCCATCGGTACCCATCAGCACGCCGAGCTCCACTGCGCGGTGCACCACAGCCGCTGCCGTGGTGCCGTCGTGCGCCTTGGTGCGGCGGTCGGCCACGAACTCGATGCCGAAGAACAGACCCCGCCCGCGCACGTCGCCGATGTGCGGACAGCGATCGGCCAGGCGGCGGATGCCGGCAAGAATGTAGTCGCCCTGCGCGCAGGCGTTCTCGAGCAGATGCTCTTGCTCGAGCACGTCGAGCACGGCGAGGCCCACCGCCGATGACACCGGATTGCCGCCAAACGTGTTGAAGTACTCCATGCCGTTGGCAAAGGCGGTGGCCAGCGCCTGCGTCGTCGCGACGACCGCCAGCGGATGGCCTGCGCCCACCGGCTTCCCCATCGTGACGATGTCGGGCACGACGTCGTGCTCGGTGAACGCCCACATGCTCGTGCCGACACGGCCAAAGCCCACTTGCACTTCGTCAGCGATGCAGACGCCGCCGGCC
>JANORI010000410.1:0-2673 GCA_031415235.1 Acidobacteriota bacterium
GAGCAAGTTCGAAGTCGGACTCTCCACGAATTTTTTCGTCGTGCAGGCGCAGCGTGACCTGGCCGACGCGCAGAACGTCGAACTCCGGGCCCTCACCGACTTGCAGCGGGCCTTGGTCACCTTCGAGCGGGCTCAGGAGGCACCGGCCGGCGGTGGCGGCAATGCGGCAACGGGCACGACCGGAGCCGCGGGCGCGGCCGGCGGACAGGGCGGCAACTAACCAGGCGTGCTCTCGCCCGCCACGAATACGGCGGTGCGGACAGTGTGGTCGAACGGACGGTATATGCGGATGACGGTACGGAACGGATTGATGGTGGCGGCGATGGCCGCCCTGCTCGCGACGACCGCCGCGTGCTCGAAGGATTCCGCCGATGGCAACCTCGCCCCGCAGGCGGGCGTTGCCGGTGCGCCCGACGGGCAGGCCGGCCGACCGGGCGGCGCCGCCGGCGGCGGTCAGCGAGGCCAAGTCGGCCAGGCGGCGGGAGGCGGACGTCCAGGCGGTGGCGGTCCAGGGGGTGGGTTTGGCGGCGGTGGATTTCGTCCTCCCATGAGCGTCGAGGTCGGCACGCCAACGACAGGCGACATCTCGGCGCAGCTGAACATCGTCGGTAATCTGATTGGAGAGGCCACGGTGGACGTCGTCCCCCGTACCGCGGGCCGGCTCGTCTCGGTGAACGTGAAGCTCGGCGACCGCGTCACCCGAGGCCAGCTCATCGCCAAGATTGAAGACCAGGAGGTCAACGAGCAGGTCAAGCAGGCCGAGGCGTCCTACGCCGTAGCACAGGCCACGATTCGACAGCGCGAGGCCGACCTGAAGTTCGCCGAAATCAATCTCGAGCGCTCCAAGAACCTCTTCGAGCGCCAACTACTGCCCCGCCAGTCGCTCGACGACGCGGAAGCGCGCCAGTCGGCCTCTGCCGCACAGCTGGACCTCTCACGGGCGCAGTTCTCTCAGGCGGAAGCTCGCCTGGAAGAGCTGCGGATCGCCAAGGGCAACACGAACATCGTGTCGCCGGTGAACGGCTTCGTCGGCAAGCGCAATGCCGACCCTGGCGCGTGGGCCTCGTCGCAGACCCCGGTCGTGTCGGTCGTCGACATCAGTTCGGTGCGCCTCGTCGCCAACGTGGTCGAGCGCGATCTGCGCCTGGTCAATACTGGCGATCCGGCGCTGGTCGAAGTCGATGCGTTCCCGGGCGAGTCGTTCAAGGGCCGAATTGCCCGTGTCGCGCCCGTGCTCGATCCCGCCACCCGCACCGCCGAGATCGAGATCGAAGTGCCCAATGCCGGCTTCCGCCTCAAGCCAGGGATGTACGCGCGTATGAGCGTGACGATCGAAAGCCGCACGGGGGCCACGCTCGTGCCGAAGTCCTCCATTGTCGACTACGACGGCAAGCGCGGCGTGTTCACGATGACGTCGGACAACAAGGCGCAGTTCGTGCCTATCGAAATCGGAATTGAAGACGAGAATCACGTCGAGGCTCGCAGCGGAGTCGCATCCAGCGACACGTTCGTCACTGGCGGCGCCTCCTCGCTTCGCAACGGTGACACGCTGGTCCTGGCGGGTCAGCGAGGCGGCCCCGGCGCTCGCACCGGTGGCGGACCCGGTGGTGCCCCTGGCGAGCGGCGCGGCGGACCCGCCGCACCGGCAGCTGCGGCACCAGCGCCCGGAGACGCCGCCGCGCCCCCCGGCGCAGCCCGCAGGCGTCCAGACGCCCCGCCTGGACCGTAACTGCGCCCCATCGAAACACGATCTGCTGGAGGAACTGATGAGTATCCCGAGACTCGCCATCGCACGACCCGTGACGATGTTCATGTTGAGCTTCGTCGTCGTGCTGCTGGGCGCCATCTCGCTCACCAGGTTGCCCGTCGACCTCATGCCCGACGTCAGCTACCCGTCCATCACGGTCCGGGTCGGCTATCAAGGCGTCGGCCCACTCGAGATGGAGGAACTCGTCACGCGCCCCATCGAGCAGGCCGTCAGCGCCGTCGCTGGACTGGACCAGATCAACTCGACCTCGTCCGAGGGCAATAGCACGGTGCGCCTCAATTTCACCTGGGGTACCGATTTGAACGAAGCCGCCGACGAGGTGCGGACGCGAATCGACCGCGTGCGCGGGCGCTTGCCCGAAGACGCCGACCCGCGGACGTTTTTCAAGTTCGACTCCACGTCGTTCCCGATTATGGGCGTAGGCGTCGAAGGCAATTTCGACCAGGTGACGCTGCGCGAACTCGCCCAGAACAGCTTGTCGCCGCGCCTCGAACGCGTCGCCGGCGTAGCTGCCGTGAGCGTGGACGGTGGCTTGCGCCGGCAGATTCGCGTGGACCTCACCCGCGAGAAGATCACCGCCCTCAACCTCTCGGTCGACCGCGTCGTGCAGATGCTGCGCACCGAGAATCAGAACATCCCGCTCGGCGAGGTGTTCGAAGCCGATCGCATGTTCCTGCTGCGCAGCCCCGGCCAGTTCACGAGCGTCGACGAGATCCGCAAGCTGGTGGTGATGACCCAGAACGGCGTGCCGGTCTATCTGCGCGACATCGCCGAGGTGCGCGACACCACCGAAGACCGCCGTAGCCTCACGCGCATCAACGGCAACCCCGGCATCCGCATGCGTGTCACCAAGCAGTCGGGCACCAACACCGTGCAGATCGCCGAGGGCGTGCGCGCCGAGATCG
>JANORI010000411.1:0-1543 GCA_031415235.1 Acidobacteriota bacterium
CACGGCCGCCCAACCGGCGTGAACACGATTGCGGAGGATGACCGGCATGGAAATCGCCGAACGGAAAGTCAGCGACGTCACGATTCTGGACCTCTCGGGCAAGATGACGCTCGGCGAGGGTGACGAGATGCTGAAACAGGCCATCAACAGACTGCTGGCGGCCGGCGCGAAGAAGCTGGTGCTGAACCTTGGGAACGTGCCCTACATTGACTCTGCCGGCCTCGGCGAAGTAGTGCGCACGCACACGACCGTGAGCCGTCAGGGTGGGAGCCTCAAACTCCTCAACCTCACGAAGCGTATTGAAGACCTGCTGTCCATCACGAAGCTGCTAACGGTATTCGACACATACGAGTCCGAAGCCGAAGCCATCAAGAGCTTCTCGGCGTAACGCCTTCGCGCGCGAGGGCGCGTCCGATACAACCGGCTCTCGAGATGCGAGACGCCGGAACCACGCGGGTAGGGGAACGGTCCGCGATGCCGAGCCTGGTGCGGTCGCTGCGGCCGGAGCAGTGGACCAAGAACCTCATTGTGTTCGCTGCCCTGCTGTTCGGGCAGAAACTGCTCTATCCCACGGCTGTCGCCCGGTCGGTAGCCGCCTTCGCGATTTTCTGTGTTCTCTCGGGCGTGGTCTACCTGGTCAACGACCTCTTCGATCAGGAGGCCGACCGGCTGCATCCCGTCAAGCGATTCCGCCCCATTGCCGCCGGCGAGCTGTCGGCTGCGACCGCCGTGGCGTGGGCGGCAGCACTCGGCGTAGGCGCGATGGGAGCGGCGTGGTGGCTTAGCCCGACATTCGGGCTGATCGCCGCGTCGTATCTGCTGCTGTTCGGCATCTACTCGCGTTGGTGGAAGCATGTCGTCATCCTGGACGTGCTCTCAATCGCCATTGGGTTCGTCCTTCGCGCCAACGCGGGTGCGGTCGTCATCGGCGTGCCGGTCAGCGAATGGCTACTGGTCTGCACGGTCCTGGGAGCCCTGATCCTCGGCCTCGGCAAGCGGCGCCACGAGTTGACGTTGCTGACCGGTGGCGCCGCCGGGCACCGCCCGATCCTGGATGAATACAGCCCATACCTGCTCGACCAGATGATTGGCGTCGTCACCGCATCGACGCTGATGGCCTACATCATCTATTGCACGACCCCGGAGACAGTTGAGCGATTCGGCACCCAGAGCATGGTGCTGACCGTCCCCTTTCCGATCTACGGAATCCTTCGATACCTCTATCTCGTCCATCGCCGGGACGGCGGAGGTAACCCGTCGGAGCTGTTGGTTACGGATCGGCCGTTGCTCATCTGCGTCGCGCTCTGGGGGCTCGTGACCACGTCGGTCATCTACCGGCCCCTCGGACTCTGATAGCAGCCCATGCGCAAGAGCAAAGTCGCCATTCTCCGCACGTCGCCTGCATCGGTCATCAGCGATTACCACCGGCTGATGAACCTCGCCGACTACCAGGACGTGTTGCCCAAGAACGTGGAGACGGGCCTCAAGGTCAACATCTCCTGGCACTTCTTCTTCCCGGGCTGCTCGACCACGCCCTGGCAGC
>JANORI010000412.1:0-7302 GCA_031415235.1 Acidobacteriota bacterium
AATTCGCCGTTGGTCCAGTTGACGTTGGCGCTGTCTCCGCACATCCCGACACGGTGGGAACCGGCGGGAAGACCGTTGATCACGGCATTGGCGCCGAACGTCACGCGCGTGTTCGGCGCCGCCGTTAGATTGAAGATTTGCGACACGCGCTCGACGACGGGCGATCCAGCCACCGTTGACTGCGTGCAGATGGCGATGTCGAGATTATCGGCGCCGCTTGCATTGGCGCCCATGGCTTGATTGGCGACGACGAAGAGCCGTTGCCCCGCCGCGACGGTGAGCGTGACCTGTGGGCCGATAAAGGCTTGCGTGGCGGTTGGCGTAATGAAACCGCCTGTTGCTTGGAACATGTTGACGATGCCCTGTGGGCCGGTCGCACCCGTGGCACCCGTGGCACCCGTGGCACCCGTGGCACCCGTGGCACCCGTCGCACCGGCTGGACCGGCTGGACCGGCCGGACCGGCAGGTCCCACGACGCTCGGCACCGGCCGCGGCGGTAGTCCAGGCACCGCGCCGGCCAGAACGAACGTGCCAGTGTTGCCCCCGCTGTCGGTCCACGTGCCGCTGCCCGTCACGGGGCTGATCACCGCTGACACGTGCACGCCCTTCCCCGCGGGCGCCGTGATGATCGTGAAGGTGACACCCACCGTGCCGTCGGGGTTGAGCGTGGCCATGCCAATCAAGCTGGCGCGCTTGAGGGCCGCACACTGGTCATCGAACCCGTCCAGGGTAAATCCGGTGGAAATCTGCGTGATCGTCATGGTGACGACGTTGCAGTAGGGCTGCATCTGGAAGTTGAATGTGCCGAACACCTGGGCCGACGCGCTCGCGGCGAGCACCAAGGTCAAACACCCCGCGACGAGCATGGTCCTGAGGCGATTTACAGTCATGGATCCTCCCAAAAGGCCGATCTCGAGTCTTGAGCGTTACCGGTGGAAGTGTGCCGCAAACCCAGTCAAATGAGCAAGGGGCGGATCGAGGCTCACGCCCTCGGGTCGAGTACGATGACCTCGCCCATGGCGCAGACCGCAACCCTCTATTCCCTCGCCATCGACCTCTCCCACGTCGATCGCGGCGTCTACGAGACGCTCGACCTCAAGGTCGCCCGCCATCCGTCGGAAAGCGCCGAATACATGGTGGCGCGCATCCTGGCCTACGGCCTGGAGTATCAGGACGGCATCGCCTTCTCCGACGGCCTGTCGTCCGGCGACGAGCCGCCCGTGCTGGTGCGCGACCTCACGGGCCGAATCACCACCTGGATCGAAGTGGGCATGCCGAGCGCCGACCGGGTGCACCGCGCCAGCAAGCTGGCCGGCCGCGTGGCCATCTACACCCATCGCGACATCCGCCAGGTACTGGCGCAGTTCGACGGGCAGCGGGTGCATCGCGCCGCGGAGATTCCGGTCTACGAACTCGACCGCACCGTAGTCGAAGCGTGCGCGGCCGCACTCGAGCGCCGATCCGCGCTCACGCTCAACGTGATGGACGGCCAGCTGTACATCGAGATGGGCAGCCATTCGCTGTCGATGCCGATTGTGGCGCACGCGCTTCCGTGATCGGCTGTTTTCCACCACGGCCAGCGCGGCCGTGCTACGGATGCCTGGACTTGCCTGGCGCGCCACGCGGGCAGTGAGCGCGCGCATGTTCCATCGAGCACGTTCGTTCCCAGCCCCGGCCTCGGGCTGATGTTGGCGCTGGTCTCCGGCTGTTCCGGCGGGCGGTGCTGACGTGCCGACCTCCCCGACGCCACCAGCGGCCACGGCACCGCCCGCCGCTGGTGCGCCGGCGCCATCCCCCTCGACCACGGTCATCACGGTGTCGGCCGCGGGCGTGTCACCTCAAGTCATCACCATTCCAGTGGGCGCGCGCGTGACCTTCACCAACGCCGACAATCGCGCGCACGACTTCTCTGGCGGGCCCGACCCCAGTCGCCTCGAGTGTCCCGAGATGGCCGTCGCCGGCTTTGTCGCGCCTGGGCAGAGCAAGCAGACGGGCGTGTTCGGCGTGGCGGGGCCGTGCGAGTACCACGACCACGGGTATCTTGGAGTGGCGGCCTTCACCCGCCGCATCGTGATCCAGTGACGCTGCGCGCGCTCTCCCGGGGCTCGCGCTGGCCGCGCTGCTGCTCCGGCCGACGGCGTCATGGAGTCAGCCGGCTCGGCCACCCGCACCCGCCGCGACGGCGGCCGTCAGGTCCGCGCCTGCCTCCTGGACCTGGGCCATCGACCTCAACGCTTTCGGCGGCTACAACTATCAGCGGCGCGAGTTCACCGACTTCGACGCCTGGGAACCACAGAACTGGCTGATGGCCTCGGCCGCACTTCGTCGGGGAGCATGGACCACGACGGGCACGGCGGGGTTCACGTTCGAGCCGTTCACGGCGACATCGGATCGCCGCAAGCGTTTCGAACGGGCGAGACCTTCGGCAACGCGCCCCTCATCGACTACCAGCACCCACACGACCTGCTGATGGTGGTGGCCGTCGATGGCACCCGCGCGCTGAATCGCGCGTCGGTCAGCCTCGGCGCCGCGCTCGACTCTCGACCTGCGACGCCGAACGACACACGGCGTCGGTGGCGTATGGATGGCGTGAGGGCGACCGCAGCCTGGCCTGGATGGTCGCGGCAGGCCAGAATCGCGAGGTGCACGGCAATCTCGAGGCGTACCTGCTCGAGGGTGTGTGGCGCGTGTCGGGCCAGAGCGCCTTCTACATGCGCGCCGAGGTGGTGGCGAAAGACATCCTCGATGCCGGTTTCCATCCAGTCGGCGCGGGACACACCCACCGTCAGTCGAACGTCGGCGCACTCACGGCCGGATACGTGCGCGACGTTTTGGTTGGACGCGTCGGGCGGATCGGTCTCGGGGGCGACGTCACCCTAATACCGGGTACCAGCGAACCTGCGCGAGGCCTACGGGTCGCCGCTGCGCTACACGCGTTCGTGCGCGCGCGCGGCCGCGCCGGCACGGCAGACGTCACGGACCACGTGCATCACCGTCAACGGCGGGTCAGGACCCCAGCGCGTAGGCGACGAGACCCGCGTTCAGGCCGTTGCCGACGGCCATCACGACGTACTGTTTGCCCCGGTGCAGGTAAGTCATGGGCGTGGCCATCGGCCCGGGAATGGGTGGAACGGCCTCCCACAGGTGCGCGCCCGTGCCCTTGTCGAATACGTGGAGCTTGCGCACTTCAGGAGGAGGAGGCGGTGGGCCGGTGGTGGCACCCGCCGGCGTGATGCCCGGCACCGCACCGACATTGCCGCCGCCCTGGGTCATGAAGAGCAGCGTCTTGGTCACAAGCGGATTCGCGCGCGCCTCCATGCCGAGCGGCGGCAGATTCAGCGCCGCGAGTAGCGGGTGTTGCCGTGGGCCGTCGCCAATCGGCGACATCCACGCCATCGTTCCGAGGTTCAAGTCGAGAGCCGTCACTCGACTGTAGGGCGGTTTCACCACAGGCAGACCATCCACCGTCGGCATGAACATCTGCCCGCCACGCCGCAACTGAAAGTTGCTTTTGTCGGCGTCCGGCTTCACGAGTTGCACCATCGTGGGACTCGTCATCGACGGCACGAACAACCGGCCGGTCTCCGGATCGAAGGCCGCGCCGCCCCAGTTCGCCCCACCGACCCACCCAGGCAGCTGCGCCGTGCCGCGTTCAGTCGGCGGCGTGTAGAGCGGTCCGCGATCGAAGTCCTCGAGCGCCTCGACGGCTCTCTGCCGCAGTTCCGGCGTGAAGTCGATCAGGTTGTCGTCGGTGAGGCCCTGCCGCTCGAAGGCCGGCGGCTTCGACGGGAACGGCTGGGTGGCCGACGATCGCTCGCCCGGCGCCGCCGACTGCGCCACGGGCCGCTCTTCAATGGGCCACACGGGCACGCCGGTGCGCCGGTCGAGCACGTAGGCGAAACCCTGCTTGGTCACCTGCGCCAGGGCCTTGATGGCGCGGCCACCGACCGTGATATCCACGAGCGTGGGTGCGGCGGGCAGGTCGTAGTCCCACAACCCGTGGTGCACGACCTGGTAGTGCCAGCGACGCTTCCCCGTCCGCGCCTCCACCGCTACGATCGACTCGGCAAACAGATTCGCGCCTGGACGGTGGCCGCCGTAGAAGTCGTTGGTGGGCGTGCCGAACGGCAGATAGACGAGCCCCAGGTCCTCGTCGGCCGACATCAGGCTCCAGACGTTGGTGCTGCCGGTGTACTCGGCGGCATCGCCGCTCCAGGTGTCGCGTCCGTGCTGGCCTTTGCGCGGAATCGAGTAGAACGTCCACAGCCGCTTGCCGGTGCGCACGTCGTAGCCGGTCACGTCGCCGCGCGGGTACTCCTTCGTGGCCGGGCCGTCGTGCACGCTCGCCCCCACCACGATCACGTCGCGGCACACCACCGGCGCCGACGAACTCGAGTAGAGGGTCGTGCGCACGGCGCGTTCCACGCCGGCCATCAGGTCCACGCGGCCGCCCTCGCCAAATGACTGGTCGAGCGCACCGGTCTCGGCATCGACGGCAATCAGATACGCGTCACCCGTGCCGACCACCAGCCGCTCGCGCGTGCCGTCGGTCCAGTAGGCCATGCCGCGATGCACGAAGCCCAGGTTTCCCGGACGACCTTCCTTCCAGCTGCCCGGATCGAACGTCCACACCGAGACGCCCGTGCCCGGATCGATAGCCGCGATCTGACCAAGCGAAGTGACCGTATACAGCACGCCCTTGGCCATGAGCGGCGTGTCTTGATAGCCGCCAGGACGCGACGTGGGGTTGGCCGCCACCACTGCGTTATCGGGCGAGGCCCATTGCCACGCCACGGCGAGTCGCGGCAGCGTGTCTTTCGAAATCTGCGCCAGCGGCGAGTACTTGCGCGCACCGGCGTCGCCGCCGTAGTGCCGCCATTCGCCTGGTGCCATCGGCGCGGTCGTTTGCGCGTGTCCCTGGGCCAGCGCCAGCGCCGCCACAAACGCCGCGCTGCACATCGTGTGAGCTCTGCTGGTCATGTCCGCCTCAATCGAGGAGCGTCTGGTAGACGAGATTGCGCGAGTAGCCGTGAATCTGCGTGGCGCTGAGCAGCGTGCGGCCCTGATGCTGAATCATTCCGATGAAGGCGATGTCCCGCACCGGGTCGATCCAGAACCACGTGCCGCCGATGCCAAACCAGTTGAGCGACCCGTCCGAATACGGCTCGCCTGCCGCTGCGGCATCCATCACCACCTGCGCGCCCAGCCCCCAACCCGTGCCCTGACGCACGGTCTTCAGCGGCTCGGCCAGCACGTGGTTCGTGCGCAGCATCTCGACCGACCGCGGCGCCAGCACGCGCGCGCCGCCGAACTCGCCGCCGTCGAGCAGCATCTGGCAGAACCGCGCGTAGTCGGCGGCCGTGGAGAGGAGCCCGTGCCCGCCAAACGCCGATTGCGGCACCACGGCCGGGTCGCTCAGCTGGTCGTGGGCGACGAGGGCGCCCGCGGCCGTGGCCGTGTCTCGCGCAAGGCCGAGCTCCCGCACGTCGCCGCGGTCGTCCTCGCCGTACATCCTGGCGAGCCGGCCGAGCTTTTCTGCCGGCACATGGAACGCGGTGTCTTTCATGCCGAGCGGCGTGAAGAGCCGCGTCTGCAGGAACTGCGCGAACGGCATTCCCGACAGCTTCTCGACAAGATACCCCTGCACGTCCGCGCCGATGCTGTACGACCAGCGCGCGCCGGGCTGCGCCAGCAGCGGGAACCCCGCCACGGCATCCACCATGGCCTGCAACGGCAATGCCGGATTGAGGACATTCGCCTTGACGAAGAGCCGGTCGACAGGATGGTTGCCCACCAGCCCATACGCGAGGCCGCCGGTGTGTGTCATCAGCTCGCGCATCGTCATCGAACGGCGTGCGTCTTCAACCGCAGGCGTGCCGTCGGGATTCTCGCCCGTGTAGACCTTCAGCGTCGCAAAGGCTGGGATGTAGCGCGACACCGGATCGTCGAGCCGCCACTTCCCTTCCTCGTAGAGCATCATCATCGCCACGCCGGTGACCGGCTTGGTCATCGAGTAGATGCGGAAGATGGCGTCGCGCGTCATGGCGTCGGCCGCGCGCATGTCGCGTTTGCCGTGCGCGCTGAAATGCACCGCCTTGCCGTGGCGCGCCATCAACGTGACGATGCCGGCCAGCTTGCCGTCGTCGACCAGGCCCTTCATGCCGGCGTCGAGCCGCTTGAGCCGCGTGGTCGACACACCCACGGATTCGGGGGTGGCCACCGCCAGGTCGCGGCCAGGACGGGCTTCGAGGACACCGCCCGCGATGGCCCCGCACAGGGCCGCCACGACCGTCAACATCACACACCGACGACTCCGCGCGAACATCACCATGGCTCGCCCCTTGTCCGCGCGGGGTTCGCCCTCGACGCCGACGCGGCATCATACGCCGAGTCGGCAGTCTACGGGGCGACTGTGGCGAGGCCGACGGCTGCGGCCAGGTCTACGTGTTGGCGAGCGTCGGCACCTGCCGGCTGCTGATCAGCCGGCGGTCCGCCGTCACCAGTCGAAGGTCGTGCACCAGGGCCGTCGCCACGAGAAATCGGTCGGCGGGATCGTCGTGTCCGAGCGCGATCGTCTCGCTCCGGATCGCGATCTCGTAGTTCATCGTGGCGTCATGCAGGGGAAGCTGGGCCAGTGCCCGTCGCACCCACTTCTCTGGAGTTGGCTCGAGAATCACCCGCTTCTTGCGCGCCAAGACGAGTGCCTCCCACACGCTGATTGGCGACAACCAGAGGTCGTTCTTCGGGTCGTCAAGGACGCGCCGCACACGCGCCGACAGCCGCGCCGGTTCGAGCGCGCTCCAGAGCCAGATGTGCGTATCCAGCAGCAATTTCACTTTCGAAGTACGTCCCAATCCTGCGCCGATGTCGCCGGTGACACGAGGTCTCCGACGATGCGGCCGGTGGTCTGCATCGTGCCCAGCCAACTCGCCTTCAGCTGGGCGGGCGGGGGCGGATTGACCTGGGCCACGGGTTCACCCTTGCGCGTGATCAACAGTGGCCGACCGGTGCGTTTCACCCGGTCGAGCCGTGCGAGGCAGGTAGCCTTGAACGTCGAGATATTCACCGTCTCCATATGGTCAGTCTAACCATGGTCGCCGCTCATGGTCAACCGGGTCGATCCCATTTCAGTACGACGGCCGCGGGCGCTACTGCGCCGCGATGTTGGGCTTGCCCTGGCGCAACACGAACTTCTGAATCTTGCCGGTGGCCGTCTTGGGCAGATCGTCCACCGCGGTAAAGCTGTGCGGGGTCTTGAAGTGCGCGAGATGCTCGCGACAGAACGCGCGCAACTCGGCCGGC
>JANORI010000413.1:0-6892 GCA_031415235.1 Acidobacteriota bacterium
CTCGGGTTCTGGCGTTCACCCACCACACCAGCACGGTGGGCGATGTGCTGCCCGCGAAAGAGCTCTGCCGCCTTGCGCGTGAACGCGACGTGATGACCATGGTCGACGGCGCCTGCACCGTCGGCCTGCTGGACCTCGACCTCAGCGACATCCAGCCGGATTTCTATTCCGGCAGCGCCCACAAGTGGCCGTGCGGCGCGCGCGAGTGCGGCGTGCTCTACGTGAGCAAGTCGGCGCAGCCGAAGCTCTGGCCCAGCGTGTATAGCGCATATCCCGGCGGGGTCGGTTTTTCGAAGACGTTCGAAGGCTTCGGCCAGCGCGACGAAGCTACGATGATCGCGCTGCACGAGGCGCTCGACTTCCAGACCAAGGTCGGCCGCCAGGCCATCGAGGCCCGGTCGCGAGCCTTGACGACACAATTGATGGAGGGCCTGGGCAAGCTGCCCGGCATCACCAACTGGACCTCGCCGGTGCCGGGCCGCAGGGTGGCCGTCGTGTCGTTCGTGCCCGGCTCACTCGATGCCAACAAGCTGGCGACGGCGCTCTACGCCAACGACAAGATCGGCATCACCACGCGCGGCGGCCAGGATCGTCCCGGCATTCGCGTCTCACCGCACTTCTACAACAGCCCGGCGGAAGTGGACCGGCTACTGGCGTCGCTGAGCAAGTATCTCAAGAGCGGGGTCTAGCCCGGATCAGCGGCGCGGGTCGAGGCGCCGCGCGACCCTCAGCGCGGCGCGCCACGACTACATCCAGCCGAGCTGACGCAGGCTGTGGACGTCGTTCCAGATCTTGGTCATGTGGCGAATCTTGTCGTCGTCGAACTGCATGACGTAGACGTAGTCGGCCTCGACGCGTTTGCCGGTCGGCGGCACGGGCCCACCCTCGCCGGTGTGCGTGGCGCGGAAGACGCCGTAGCCCATCACGCAGTGACGGACGTCATCCGCGGCAAACGCGCGTACCTCGTAACTGGCGTCTGGCGCCGGCGTGAAGAGCCCCTTCATCCACTCGGTGTACGCCTGCAGGGTGGTGATACCGGTGAGGGCGTCGGCCTGCGCGGTGAACGTCGCGTCAGGCTGACAGTAGTGCTGGCACCCCGCCCATCCCGCGCCGCTCTCGCACGCGGCAAAAAATTTCTCGGCGGTGTCCTTGATGGAAGCCATGTGCTCGTCTCCTGCGGTCATGCACCGGCGTCCGTCGCCGGGCGGCCGGAATGATAGCACCGCCGTCCTGGTAGCCCACCTGGGCCTCCCCGGCACTGGACGCCGCTACCGACGGTCGAGTCGGATAGCGAGGCGGCGCGCCGAGAGCGCCAGGATCGTGCCGGCCACGACGGCGGCCAGATTCGCCACGACCTGCGGCCACGAGCGCTCGAGCGACGAGGCTGGAATTTGTTGTTGCGAGTAGTAGATGAGCGCGCCACCGGCTCTCAGGATGGCGACCACTCCATCGGCGGCCATCCACACGCCCAGCAGGGCGATGCCCACGCACAAGACGTCGCGCCGGGTGCCGGCGATGGTCAGCGGCGTGGGCGCAAAGAACGTCGCGGCGATGCGCTTCGCGCCGAGCAGCCCGATCAGCGCCAACACCAGATTGCCCACCCCTGACGCGACACTCGCCGCCAGGGCTGGATCGCCGCGCGAGAACGCTTCGGGCGACAGGATGAAGGGCGTCACCATCAGCGCGGCGTAGAGCGCCCCCACACGACCGGCGAAGTACAACCCCATCAGCGTGATCGCCGCGGCAGCCGTATCGCGAAGCGTCATGGGGGGGTCGGGGTGGGTGCGTTCAGAAGCGAATGGGCGCGAGGCTGAGCGCTGGCGCGTCTTCGTCGCCGTACCAGAGATGCAGCGCGCCGTCGTCGAACCGCGCGCCGGGAATCGGCAGATCCAGCGCCATCGGTCCGGCCGAGGGCCACGTGGCGTCGAGCGCTTCACACACGACGTCTTGCGCGAAGCTCAACACGCCCTCGGCGGCATCGGCACACACGTCAAGATCGCCGAGATCGTCGGCGTCGAGGTCGAGCACGGTCGACACGGCCGTGCCGTCGGGCGACTCGATGGTCACCGTCTCGCCCTCGGCCGTGGCGGAAAATCCCTCAGGAAGACTCGCCGCCACAGTGGCGGCGAGCTCCCTGGCGAAGGTGTCTGCGGTCACGCCTACTGCTGCGGCTGAGGCGTGGCCGGCGTAGTGCGCACCGTGGGGTACTTGATGCCGAGCTGATCCAGGTAGGTCGGGTACTTGGTGGGGTCGTAGTAGAACTTCTTCATCTGCTCCCGGTACTTCGAGAGGATCTGCTCGTTCAGGAAGGTTGGCGCGGGAGTGTCCTTCTTGATGAAGGGGATGTATTTCACGTCTTTGGTCTGCACGTTGTTGAAGTAGTCCCAGGCCTGCTTCACGAGCTCTGGCTTGGTCAGCAGGTCGAGCACCGTCATGGCCTGCACCTTCGCGCCGGCCACGACGCCCTTGTGGGCGATGGGCGTGGCGCTGGCGATGCCGCTCGACCAGTTGTGCCCCGGCAGGCCCGGAATGTTCGCGGGATAGCGTAGCGTCACCGTGGGTACGTTCCACGACACGTCTCCGATGTCGTCCGAACCACCGCCCATGTTGTCCTCGATCTTCAACGGCTGGCCCATCTCGGCCAGCTTGGTGGCCATCCCTGTCTGCGTGGCGTTGCCCAGTTCCTTCTGCAGCGCCTTGGCCAGCGTCTGGTCGGCCTCGCTCCACTCGGGCAGACCCACCCGCTGGATGTTTGCGTACATCGTCTCGGCGACCGGCTTGTTGAAGTGCTGCGGATACGCCGTGCCCAGGATGCGTGAGGTCCACTTCGTGTTGGTCATGAGGGCCGCGCCCTCGGCCATCTTGTTGGCGATGTCCCACAGCTCCTGGATGTGCGGTTGGTCGTTCTCGCGCAGGTAGAACCAGATGCTGGCGTTGCGCGGTACCACGTTGGGCTGGTCGCCGCCGTTGGTGATGACCGAGTGAGATCGCTGCGACAGACGCAGGTGCTCACGGCGGTAGTTCCACGCGATGCTCATCAGCTCCACGGCGTCGGCGGCCGAACGGCCGCGCCACGGCGCTCCGGCGCTGTGGGCCGTCTCGCCTTCGAACGTGTACTCGACCGAGATGAGGCCGTTGCCGCCGCCGGCGCCCCACGACACGTTGAGGTTGTTGCCCACGTGCGTGAAGAGCGTGACGTCCACGTCCTTGAACATGCCGTCGCGGATGAACCACGCCTTGCTGGCGACGAGTTCCTCGGCCACCCCGGGCCAGAGCATCAACGTGCCGGGCAGCTTCTCGCGCTCCATCACGCGCTTCACCGCAATGGCCGCCACGATGTTGAGCGGCACGCCGGTGTTGTGGCCCTCGCCGTGTCCGGGCGCGCCCTCCACGATCGGATCCTTGTAGGCCACACCGGGCTTCTGCGACGACTGCGGAATGCCGTCGATGTCGGAGCCGAGCGCGATCACTGGCTTGCCGCTGCCGAAGGTGGCCACCCACGCCGTGGGAATGCCCGACTGGCCCCGGGTGATCTTGAAGCCGTTCTTCTCGAGCACGCCGGTGAGGTACTTCGACGTTTCGACTTCCTGGAATCCGAGCTCACCAAAACTGAAGACCGAGTCCACGGCTTCCTGCGCCAGCTTGGCGAGGCCGTCCACGTGTTCGGCTGCGCCCCGCTTCATGGCGGCGAGATTGGCTTCGGCCGGGGTCAGCGGCGCTGGCTTGGCGGTGGGCGCTTGCGCCAGCGCGGAGTTCGCCGTAAGCGCGAGCGCTACGAGCGACGTTCCAAAGGTGCGAATGTGAATCATCGTGCCGTTCCTCCAAAGTTCGCCACCGGCGGCGCGAGTGCGCGACGCCGCAGGGTGCCAGTAAATTGTACTCGCGGGCGACCAACCCACGTCGAAGGAGAGATCTCACCTCGGCCATGGCCAGGAGACGGGGAGCAGGAACCCGGGGATATGACCGAGGTATATGGTACGGCTCCTACCATCACGAGCGTTCCGCCGAGTGCGGTCGCCCGGATCGCCAACTGCCGAACATCGGCGCCGCGCGGTCCACAGATCAGGGACGGCGCGGGCGGATCTCGGCAACGTGCTCGACGCGCCTCCTGGTTCAGCCGCGTGCACGTCCACTGGACGCTTCGTGCTGGGCGGTGTCGGCGACATAGCGGCCATGGTCGATGCCGACGGCCAGAGGGCACCGATCGGCTCGCCGGCGCGCGCACCCGCTTCTTCATCACCGGTACGTCCACCCACTGGATCGACTTCCAGCGCTGACGCGCCGCGCGCGCTACGGCACCAGCGTGGGCTTGTACTCGGGTGCGCGTCGTGCCTTCGTCTTCTGCTCGAAGGCAAAGGCGAACGCCAGCAGGTCACCTTCGCTGTAGGCGCGGCCCATGAACGCCAACCCCAGTGGCAAGCCGTGCGTCTCGCCCATCGGCACCGTCAGGCTCGGCGTGCCCGCCACCGCCGCCATCCCGTAGCCGGCGCCCACAAAGTGATCGCCGAGCACGTGGTCCGTCGGCCAGGTGGGCGCCATGCTCGGCGCAATCAACGCGTCGAGCGTCTGGCCGTCGAGGGCCGCGGTCAGGCCATCGCGACCGGCCAGCGCCTTGGCAGCGGCCTTGGCCTTCAGATACACGGCCTCGGTGAGCGGCCCCTTGGCCTGAGCCTGCGCGAAGATCTCCTGACCGAAGAACGGCATCGCCTTCTCGGCATGCGCCGTGTTCCAGGCGATCAATGCCTCGAGCGACGGGTGCGGCGACCCGCTCTTCATCAGGTAGGCATTCAACCCGTCTTTGAACTCGTAGAGCAGCACCTCGAACTCGGCGTCGCTCCAACGGTTGTAGGTGGCAATGCGCACGTCGACCACCGTGGCGCCCGCTGCCTCGAGGGTGGCAATCGCCTGCTCCATCGCCGTGTCCACGTCGGGGTGGTAGCCCATCGCCTGACGAACCACGCCGAAGCGCTTATCGGAAAGCGCGTCGGCCTTGAGCGCTGTCGTGTAGTCGGCCGCCACCTTGCCCGCGGCCGCCCCGCCGGCCGGATCCGCGCCGTCCACCCCGGCCATCGCCGAGAGCAGCATCGCGGCATCGGTCACGGTGCGGGCCATTGGTCCCGCGGTGTCTTGTGACACCGAGATCGGGATGATGCCACTGCGGCTCACCAGTCCCACGGTCGGCTTGAGCCCCACCAGGCCGCTGACCGACGCGGGGCACAAGATGCTGCCATCGGTCTCGGTACCCACGCCAACGGCGCCGAGACTCGCAGCAATTGCGGTGCCCGTGCCCGCGCTCGACCCGCACGGATTGCGATCGAGCACGTACGCGTGCTTGGTCTGACCGCCCCGCGAGCTCCAGCCCGAGGTCGATCGCGTGGACCGGAAGTTGGCCCACTCGCTCAGGTTCGTCTTGCCGAGCACGACGACTCCTGCCTCGCGTAGGCGCGCCACCATGAACGCGTCCTTCGTGGGCCGGTTGTCCGCCAGCGCCAACGAGCCCGCCGAGTTCACCATACCCACGGCGTCGATGTTGTCCTTGAGTAGCACGGGGATGCCGTGCATCGGCCCGCGCACCTTCCCCGCTGTTCGCTCCGCATCCAGTCGTTCGGCATCGGCAAGCGCCGCGGGGTTCAGCTCGATGACAGCATTCAGCGCGGGCCCGGTCTTGTCGATGGCCGCGATACGCGCCAGATACGCCGTGGTCAACGCGCGCGACGTGAGCGTGCCGGCTCCCATGCGCGCCCGCGCGTCGGCGGCGCTCAGCTCCACCACGTCGAGGGCAGGCGCTTGGGCGGCCACCGCGGGGCCGGGAGGCCGCGCGGTCTGGTCCGACGCGGCGTTGCAGGCCAGCGGCACAGTCACCGCGAGCGCGAGAGAAAGATTGCGGACATTCATGCGGGCGCCAGCTCCAGAAAGAGGACACGTCAGTGTATCCCTGGGGCGAGGTGCGACGGCGCAGCGGTAAAATCGAGACGTTCACGTGACGCCCTTGCCCGATTCGTTCGTCCCGCATCCACTGATCGCCGGCGGTCATCGCATGACGCTGGCGGCGTGGGCGCGCCCGCGCCGATTTCCGCGCCTGCCGGCGCCCGAGGCGCGGCTGTTCCGCGTCGGGCGCGACACGCAGGTGCTCGGACACTGCCACTGGCAGGCCGAGCGTCGGTCGCGCCTGACAGTCATCTGCCTGCACGGACTCGAGAGTTCGAGCGACGGCCACTACATGCGCGGCATGGCCGACAAGGCCTGGGCGCGCGGCTTCAACGTGGTGCGCTTGAACCAGCGCAATTGCGGCGGCACCGAGCACCTCTCGCCCGGCCTGTATCACTCCGGGCTGACCGCCGATCCGCTGGCGGTGATGCAGACGCTCGTAGAAGACGAACAGCTCCAACACGTCGCCTTCGCGGGCTACTCGCTTGGCGGAAACATCGCGCTGAAATTGGCCGGAGAACTCGCGCCACAGGACGCCGCGCGCGTCGTGGCGGTCACAGCCGTGTCGCCGCCGATTGAATTGGCGCACTGCGCCGACGCGCTCGAACGCCCGGCCAACGTGGCCTACCACTGGAACTTCCTGGTCGGCCTGCGCGGGCGAATTACCCGCAAGGCGCGGCTGTATCCCGACATCTACAGCACGGCCGCACTCGCCCACGTGCGCAGCGTGCGGGCCTTCGACGACGCCTACACGGCCCCCCACAACGGCTTTGCCGGCGCCGCCGACTACTACCACCGGGCTAGCTCGCGCCGTGTATTGCACGCGCTCGCGGTGCCGGCGCTGCTCATCACGGCCGCCGACGATCCCTTCGTGCCGCCCGCGGCGGCCAACGACCCGGCGCTCGCTGACGCGGCGCGGCTCACGCGGATCGTCACGCGGCACGGCGGCCACTGCGGATTCATC
>JANORI010000414.1:0-26660 GCA_031415235.1 Acidobacteriota bacterium
TCGCCAGGGAGATTCACCGCCGTTCGCCACGGCGCGCCCAGCCGTTCGTGAAGGTCAACTGCGCGGCGCTGCCCGCCGAGCTGCTCGAAAGCGAACTCTTCGGCCACGAGCGCGGCGCGTTCACCGGCGCAGCCAATACGCGCGTAGGCAAGTTCGAGTTCGCGCAACACGGCACGATCATGCTGGACGAGATCGGCGAGATGCCGCTGGCGCTGCAGGCCAAGATCCTGCACGTGCTGCAGGATCGCGAGTTCACCAAGGTGGGCAGCAACCGCACCGTCGAGGTCGATGCGCGTGTGATCGCCGCCACCAATCGCGATCTCGAAGCGATGATGGGCCAGGGCACGTTTCGCGAAGATCTCTACTACCGGCTGCAGGTCATCGAAGTGCGGGTGCCGAGCCTGCGCGAACGCCGCGAAGAGGTGCAATCCCTCATCGACTACTTCCTGCTGAAGTACGCCGCCACCTACCGGCGGCCGGCCATGCGGCCGTCGCTCGTGCTGCAGGAGGCGCTGCTGGCCTACGACTGGCCGGGTAACATCCGCGAACTCGAGAACATGATGAAGCGCCTGATGGTGCTGCAGGACGAGGCCCACGTGCTGGCCGAACTCGGCCGCGCCCGCGCGCCGCGCGCGACCGGCGACGAGCGGGCCGCGCCCGGTGTCGTGGCCGCGCCACCGCTGACGTCACCACTCGCGCCAGGGCCCGGTCTGTGGCCCGTGACGGCGCCGGAGGGGCCCGCGCCGGTCGTGGCCGAACCGGAACCCGCGTCGCCCGCCGAGCCGCCGGCCTCGGTCAACTTGCAGGAGCTGGCCCGTCACGCTGCCATGGGCGCCGAGAAGGAAGCGATTCAGGCGGCGCTCGAGCGCTTCCGCTGGAACCGCCGCAAGACCGCCGCGTTCCTGCAGGTGAGTTACAAGACGCTGCTCAACAAGATGAAAGAGAGCGGCATCACCGAGCTGCGCGCCAGCTGAGCGGGCGGCCACTCGATGTGGAACGCCGCTTGCTCTTGACCTCTGCATGCACCTGCCGTCGAAGTGGCGGGCCGCAAAGGAGATTCCATGCGGTGGTTGTTACCTGTCGGCGTGTTCCTGGTCGTGGCTGGTCTCGGCGGATCGGCCGCGGCGTGCTACCAGTCCAGTCGTGACGTCACCGAGCTGTCGGGAGGCCCTTCGACCGGCCCCGACGGCGGCGTGCCCGCCGACCGGGAAGATGGCGCGTCGATCGCGCCGATCGTGATCGCGCCGCTCTCCGGCCTGGCGCTGGCCTTCGGCGTGGGCTGTATTGCCGTCGGCATGGGCCGCTGGAAGAAGCCGCTGGCGTCGCAGACGCGTCCGGCCAATCCGTGGAGCCCCCAACCGGGCGAGCAAGGCGATCCGCCGACCGGTCTCGTGTAGCCCGCCACGCACGGAACAGCTGTTGCGATAGCTCGTGCGGCCGGACGAACCCGGCGCGAGGAGTACGACATGAAGGCGTTGGGAATGGTGTTGATCGTGTGTGGAGTGCTGGCACTGGCCTATGGCGGGTTCTCGTGGACGCGCAAGGACAAGGTCGTGGATGTCGGCCCGATCGAGATCACCGCCGACAAGACGGAGGGGGTGGCGCTGCCGCCCATTGCCGGCGGAATCATGCTCATCGGCGGCCTCGCACTGCTGATGAAGAAATAGGGCCGCGGCCCCACGGCACCGCGCGCGGGCGCGGTGGCCGGCTAGTCGTTGTCGTAACGCCGCGGCAACACGATGCGGAAGGTGGTGCCCGCGCCCGGCAGCGACTCGAGTTCCACGCTGGCGTCGAGCAATTCGCACAGCCGCTTCACGATCGACAGACCGATGCCCTCGCCGCGCTCCTCGTAGGCCGCCTGCCCGGCCGCGCGCACGGGCGGTGGGCGTGGGGGTTCGGCGGGCGCCGGACCGACCGCGCCGTGCGGCGCGTGGGCATCGACCTCGCGTGACTCCACGGTAGCGTCCTTCAGCACCTCCGCCATGGGCGCGCCGGCACCGCCGTCGAACCCGGGCCCGGTGTCCTGCACGCACATCATCCAGCGGCGTTCGTCGTTGTTGCGGCTGTCGCCCCAGCTCACCGTGACGCCGCCGGCGCGCGTGTACTTCACGCCGTTCATCACGAGGTTCTGCACGACGCGCCGGATCTTGGGCCCGTCGCCGTGCACGCGCAGCGCCGGTGGGCCGTCGGCGCGCAGATAGAGGCCGCGCTCGGTGGCGAGCGGGCGCAGCTGTTCGATCAGATCGGTGAGCAGCACCGCCGCGTCGAGCGCCTGCACGTCGCGAACTTCCTGGCCGGCCTCCAGGCGCGACAGGTCCATCACCTCGTCGAGCAGGCCGTGCAGCGACGTCACGCTGCGCTGCAGCAGCCGCAGCAGGCCGTCGCGCATCGGCTCGGGGATCTCGTCGCGCACCAGACCCGCCGTGGCATTGCGCACCACGCCGACGTTGCCGCGCAGGTCGTGGGCCGCCTGCCGGAACAGCTCGACCCGGCTCGCCTCGAGCTCGCGCACCTCGGCCAGGTGCCGCTCCATTTCGCGCACGTGGCCCGCCGCCTCCTCCTGCTGAATCTGGAAGTACTGCGAGGCGCTCTCGCTCACGCCTTGCCCGCACAACTCCGCTAGCGCCCGCCACGCCGCCGGCTGCACCGCCGGGTCGAGGCCGGCGTGCGCCAGGAAGTATCCCGTCAGCTCGTCGGTCAGGCACACCTGCAGATGCCCCCACTCGCGCGTCACTTCACGCAGGTGGTAGCCCTGCTGCCAGCGCTGCAGGCCGTGGCTGGCGGCGTCGTCGTTGCGCCGCGCGCCCGAGGCGGCGCTTTCCTGGCGCGGCCAGGCCTTCAGGCGCTGCTCGAAGGCATCGAGCAGGCCAGGGATGTGGTCGTTGAATTGACTGCGCGGCAGCGACGACGCGGTCGTGAGCGTGGGATCGGCATGCACGGCCGTGCGCCACGCCTGAAGGACGGCGTCGCGCCGGGCGGCGAGCTGCAGGGCCAACGCCAGCAACTGTTGCGAGGCCACGTCCTGGCTGTGCATAGCGGTTCCTTGGGAGTGTGCAAACAGATCCCCGCAGCGTATCAGGCTTCCGCCCTCGAGCGGACCGGCATGGCACGCGGTTGGCACTGCCAAGGGTGTCGGGTGACGCGCCGGTCGATGTGGCAACGCGGTTACCCAACATGAGCATTGCCCTCCACAGGTTTGCCACCTCGGCAACTGGGGGCCACATGATGAGGCGATCAGATGGCGACAGCGCAACTACTTCGTTTGGCGACCAGCGCAACCCTCGCAGGCGTGGTCCTGCTCGGTCTGGCTGCCGGGGCCTCGGCCCAGGCCGCAGGCGAACGCGTACACTCGGTGCGTCGGCTCGGTGGCTCCACCCGGTTCACTGCGCCCGTGCGCACCGTGGACCAGTTGACCAGGGCCTACGCCCGTCCGCGCACGCAGCGGGATATCACGACGGTGCTGGGACAGGCCGGACTTCCCGCCCTCGAGGCCGAGGTGAAGAAGGCCATCGCCGACGGCGCTGTGCGCGAAGTCACGATCGCGCCCGGCACCTCGCTGCAGTGGATGGCGCTTCGGCGGGGCTCTCGGCCCGCGCTGCTGCGTCCCGCGCGGTGGGATGGAGCACGGCCATTCGCGGCGTTCGAGTTCGTGATCGACGACCGCAAGGAGACCTACACGTTTGCGATTCCCCAGGATTGCGGCAACCTCACGCTCGTGAGCCGCGAGCCGAGCCGCGAGCAGGCCCGGCTTGACGCCGAAGCGGCCGCCGCTCGTCGCGCCGACGACGCCCGCAAGGCCGAAGAGGCCCGCAGAGCCGAAGAAGCCCGGCGCGCTGAGGAGGCCCGGAAAGCCGAGGCAGCGCGTCTGGCCGAAGTGGCCCGGCGGGCAGAAGTCGCCCGCCTGGCCGAAGTGGCGCGCCTCGCCGAAGAGGCGCGGTTGGCCGAAGTGGCGCGCGTCGCCGAGGTCGCGCGCCTCGAAGAAGTGCGCGAACTGTCGATTCGGCCCTTCGTGGCGGCCTTCGTCGGCAAGCAGCGCCGGCAGTACGACGAGAACGACCCGGCCGGGCTCGGCACGGCGTTCCTGCCCGGCTTCTGCGACCCGCTGTTCGGTGGCAAGGTCGGCATCGAGAAGACCCTGAAGAACAACTGGGTGTTCGCGCCGGCCGTCGGCTTCGCCTTCAATACCGATGAAGGGTCACGGTCGAGCCTCTTCGTGGATGCCGAAATCAACAAGCGCTTCGGCAACCGCGCCTACGTCGGCACGGGTCTCGGCCTGTGGGACATCACCCACAGCGACTTCATCACCCCCACCGCGCTGCTGCACTTCGGCGTGCCGCTGTGGAAGGGCGACGACCAGCGCACGCTGTTCTTCGTGACCGAAGGCCGCGTGCTGCTGCGCCGCGCCAGCGACATCGACAGCAACTATCAGTTCTGGGGCGGGCTGCGCTACCTGTTCCGCTAAGGCGACCGGAACCGGCGGCTCACGATGTGGGCCGCTGGTTCAGTAGGCGCAGCAGCTCTTCGGGATCGATGGGCTTCAGAAGATGCAGATCGAAGCCGGCCTCTTGCGTGCGCTGCCGGTCTGACTGCTGTCCCCATCCGGTCAGGGCCACGATGAACGGGTTCGTGGCCCAGGTCTGCGACCGGATGTGACGGCACACGTCGTAGCCGCTCAGATCGGGCGCGCGCGACTACGTGCCCGCGCCGCTGTGAGCATCGAGGCGCATCGGTTCCGGCACGAGCCCCGGCGGCGGCTCAGTGGGCACGCCGATAGGTGGATCGCGTGGCGGATCGATGTTCGGCTCGCGATGCACGTCGGGCAGATTCGGGTCATCGGGCGGCACGACCGGTGGCTGGAGCGGTGGCGGTCCACCGGGCACTCGGGGATCGATCGGCGTGGGAATCTGCGTGGCACTTGGATTGCTGTTCATGGGCATCAGCCAGGGAGGAAATCATGAAATATGGAGTCGCGTGGATGCTCGGCGTGCCGTTCTCACTGGTCGCGCTCTGGTTCGTGCTCAACCAGGTCGGTTGCGGCATGTAATGGCGCCGTGAGCACGGCCCCACGAGGGTGCGGGCAGGCGTGTGCGCCTGCTGGCCGTTCTCGCGCTATTGCGCGCTGGTGTGGAGGGTCAGCTGATTGACGACGGTCTTCACGCCCTCGGTGGCCTTGGCCAGTTCGACCACAACTGCACAACGCAGGCCATGTGTTGATGGGCGCAGCCTGGCCCGGTGGGCACGGCAGGCCACACAAACGGCACCACCGCACCCAGAGGACGACTACTTGGCGAGCTCGGCCATCCAGAGGTCGCCGAGATCCTCCTGCCACGAGAAGTAGAGGTACGTGCCGTCGGTGGTGAGGTTCTCGTCACGGAACCGTTGAACGATTCGATGTAGGCATTCTGATTGGGCTTGCCTGGCTCGATCAGCCGGAGCGTCACGCCACGATCATGCGCCAGGTCAGCATCGCCCGGCCACAGAGACGATAGGAACTATTGGACTAACCCGCTTCGCGGGAGATCCTGACGCGGGCGTCTGCGTCAGGGTCCGAGTACTGTCCCGCCTGTGTCGGCGTTCTCCTCAAGGCGAGTGCATCATGACCGGCGAGGTCGATCCGGTCGAGCCGATGTCGATACGACCCTGTCGATTCGTGAGCGCAGTGGCGGCGCTCGCCGCTTTTGCCGGCGCGCCGGGGCTGTCCGCGCGGCGCTTTCGGCGCGACGTCGACCGCGGCGTCGATCAGGACCCGACGCCGCGTGGCCGACCAGCCACCAGCGCGTGGCCCGATCGCCACCTCGGGGGTGATCGATCTCGACACCTTCGAGACCGTGTCCCGACGAAGTCGCGGATATGGTGATCGGTGGATCCTGGCTACGTGATGCGGGCCACGATGCCGTGCTCGGGTTCGGGGCCGCGGTGGCGTTCCGTCGATGATCGGATGCCTGTCAGGTCCTTGGCAGTGTCAACGACACCAGTCTCGACTCCGGCACGTCGCGGAAGTCCCGCGATGTCCGTCTCGCCGCGGTGCATGCCTTTGTTCGGTACGTGTCGATCTGCGAGCCCGCCCATGCGGACCGCTGTCAGCGGATTCTCGCGATCCCGGCCAAGCGCCACCTGCAACGACCGATTACCTTCCTGGACCGCGATGAAATCGACGCCCTGCTGGCGGCGCCGGATGGCAACAGCTGGATCGGGCGCCGCGATCGGACGCTCTTGCTGGTCGCCATTCAAACCGGTCTCCGCGTCTCGGAGTTGACGCATCTGCGACGGTCGGACGTCACGCTCGGCACCGGGGCCCACCTCCGGTGTGAAGGCAAAGGTCGAAGGCAGCGGTGTACCCCGCTGCGCCGCGAGGCCGCCGCCATGATCGCGGCCTGGCTGCGCGAAGCGGGGTCACCCCCCTGATCGCGCGAGCACGACCTCATCTCACTAACACGGCCGGAGACCATGGCGCCATCGGCAAGGTTGGCGATCGGGTGTCCCCAAGGCCGAGGTCAGGTCCATGGTCCGCGCGTGGCGCCGCCATGAATCAGCATTGTATGCCCGTGATCCGAACACCACGATCTCGCCACCTGCGTGTCGAAGCGAACGTTGCCATTGACAGGAGCGACAGACTGGATGCTGGACAGCCAGGCCCGTTGCCAGGCTCGCCCCCAAGAGTCTGGCGTAGCCCAGACTTCACGTGTCGCCCGACCGCTCACACACCGTCCGACTGCGAATCGCGCGTCAGAAAGCGCACTCTGGCTGCTGCGTGACGACCGCCGTGGTGTAGTGTTCTCATGCTTCAACTCTTCCCAGGAGGTTCACGTGTCCATTCAACAGCGCTCCACCCGTATGCTCCTCGCGTGCGTCGCCGCCACCACCGTCGTGTACGGTGCCTGTTCCGCGGTGCCGCAGACGCCGTCGTCGCCATCCGCAGCCACCGCCGCCTCGGGCTCCATGGCCGGTATTCCGACGGGGCCGAGTCCCAACCCCCGGCAGGCGGACTTCGAGTACTTCGAGGTGTGCAAGGACTATGTCGGCGGCAGCGGGCCCGCTGTCACCGTCACCGTGCAGGTCGACGAGTTCTCTGACGGCACCATCAATCACACGCACCAGGTGAGTCTGGCCGGCGGTGAATGCAAGGACGTCTGGGTGCAGGGCGGCACGACTGCCCATCTCGTCACCGTCACTGAAGCAGTTCCCGCCGGGTTCACGGCTTCGTTTGTACGTTCCGTCCTCACTAATACGACCACGGTGACCGATCCGCCAGTGGCCGGCAATTCCGCCTCCGGTCCGCTGAAGGGCAGTCAGGGCACGCTCGTGATCTTCACCAACACGGCCGAGGTGCAGGAGGCCGGCTCCGGCCGATTCACCGGTGGCGGCGGGCAGATTATCGTGGGCAATACACGTGTGACGCGCGGGCTCACGATTCACTGCGATCGGCTGCTCTCCAACAATCTCGAGGTGAACTGGAACGGGAACCAGTTCCATATGACCGACCATCTCACGACGGTGGCCTGCTTCGACAGCCCGACCGTCGACCAGCGACCGCCGAACGCGCCGATCGACACGTTGATCGGGATCGGCACTGGCCGCTACAACGGCACGTCCGGATATACGGTCGAGTTCACGCTGATCGACGCGGGCGAGCCCGGAACCAACGACCAGACCGCGCTGAAGATCTTCCAGGCGTCGAATCCGGCCAACGTCGTCCTGACGGTGCCGCTGCAGAAACTCAGCAACGGGAATCTGCAAGCGCACGCAGACCAGCCGCACAAATAGCAAGCCACAACACGGGGTGCGGCGAGCCATCGCCGTACCCCGTTGTCAGCCGGCGGAACGGCATGCAGGGTTCCGTGGATCGACCGACTGAGCTGTGCGCTGATTACGCTGCGGGGACCCGTAGGATCCAGCCACACCAACACGTGATCGCTTGCCGGATCGGGCGGTCTCACCGGCGCGCCGAGCGGATTGTCCGCCGGCGGGTACCACACGCCGGTGCCGACGATTCTAGACGAGCGACTCACGTTTCGACGAGGTGTCACCTGAGGCGATCCGTAATGCGAGCCGAATCCACTACGGGGATCGTGAAGAGAGTTCGTCGGCGACCACGTGTCCGCCGTTGAGTCGTAGTAGAGCTCGGCAACAGACATGTAGGCCCCGCCATCGGTCCCGCCAGCGACGAGCAGCTTTCCGTCCGACAGTACTGTCGCTCCAAAGGAGATGCGCGGTGTCAGCATGGAGGCCGAGGGCGTCCATGTACCAGTGCTAGGATCGTAGGTTTCTGTGGACGTGCTGGATGCGCTGTTGACTCCGGAAATCGCCATGACCCTCCCACTCGGAAGGCGAACCATAGCGAAGCTCGACCGCGGGTTTCCCATGGAACCGGTCGAGGACCAGACCCCTGTCTGCCACGCGGCCGGCCGGGTCGGTGATGCTGCTGACACGATGGGCCGCGTCGTACTGGAAACGGGTTCGCGCTCCGCTGCCGTCGCGCGCCTCGACCTTGCGGCCGATCGAGTCGATCACGCGAAACAGCGCTGACGCCTGCTCGATTAGTGCTTCGCCGGGAGCACCTGCGTCCGGGTCGCGCGGGTGTTGTTGTTCTTGTAGCGCTCGACGACGGCGTTGGTCGCGTCGGCCACGGCGACCAGGTAGTACTCGCCGGCCGGGACGTCTGCCGGCAGCTTGATGACGGTCTGGAAGGCGTTTGTCTGCCGCGCCTGCAAGGGCGGCACCCGCCGGGCTCCAAGGCGGAGATCGTTCTCGTCGCAGACGTCGTCCTCCGACAAGCAGAAACCCGTCATCGAGCGGGGGGACGGATCGTTGCCAGCGTTCTCCACCTCGTCGAGCACGATGAACGACTTGCCGGCGGTGACCTTCGATGGCAGGTTCAGCTGGACCTGCACCAGGTCGACCTGGCTCACTCGGTTCTGCGCGGCGTGGTGGGACGTCGAGCCCAACAACACAGCGACGAACACAGCGGACGAAGATGAACTCGTCATGGGCAGCCTCTGGCCGGCATCTTGTCGCGAAACCCGCGTCGTGTCGAGCACGAATGCCGGCGCCACGCATGCGCCACCGGCACGAGACGATAGAAAACATTTAGCAGGGTCTGGGGGTGACAGAACACCCGCTATCACACCCTGGCCCCCAACCCCAGCGACGACCGTCCGACCGACGCCGCCTTCTGGCGCGGCCGGCTCGCGGCAGCGATCGCGTTCCGCGACACGCTCGGCATCGACGCCTCGGCGCGGAGCCTGGTGCACGGCGTGGCCGACCTGCTGCCCTCGATCATCGTCGACCGCTACGGCGACGTGCTGGTGATCCAGACCTTGTCTCAGGCGTCCGACAAGCTCTTGCCCGATCTCACGCGCTGGCTGGTCGAGCTCACCGGCGCGCGCGGCGTGCTCGAGCGCAACGACCCACGCGTGCGCCAGCTCGAAGGGCTCGAGTCGCGCGTGTCGGTGGTGCACGGCGAGGTGCCCGACCTGGTGCCGGTACACGAGGGCGCGATCGAGTACGACGTGGACGTGCGCCACGGTCAGAAGACCGGGCTCTTCCTCGACCAGCGCGAGAACCACGCGGCCGCCGCCACCTACGCGCGTGGCCGCCTGCTCGACGCCTTCAGCTATCACGGCGGGTTCGCCCTGGCGATGGCGCCGAGCTGCAGCAGCGTCGAGGCGCTCGATGCCTCGGCCGACGCCGTCGAACACATCCGCGCCAAAGCCGCGCGCAACCACCTGCCGCAGGTGCAGGCCCGCGAGGCCAACGCCTTCGACGAGATGCGCCGGCTGGAGAAGGCGGGAGCGAAGTTCGACACCGTCGTGCTGGACCCGCCCGCGTTCGCCAAGAACAAGGCGGATCTCGAGAACGCGTTGGCGGGCTACAAGGAGATCAACCTGCGCGCGCTGCGGCTGCTCGAGCCGAACGGCGTGCTCGTGACCTGTACCTGCTCGCATCATGTGGACGACTGACCTTTGCCGAGGTCGTGCACGCGGCGGCCACCGATGCCGGCTGCCAGGTATCGATCGTGGAGCCGCGCAGGTGGTGGGCGTAATCCCTAGTCCGGGTCCGCAAGGACGATTCCCACCCCCGGCACCACGTGCCTCGCTGTGCCACGGGCAAAAAGCCCTGAGTTGGGAAGGCCAGGGTCGGATGACGGGTGTTCTGTCACCCCAGACCCTGCTAACGTTTCCTATCGTCTCGGTGCCGTCGGCCTTCATGGTCCAGATGTTCCAGGTGTCGCGGTAGTAGGCCTGGAAGGCGAGCCGTGTACCGTCGGGCGACAGGGCCGCGGCCATCGACGTGCCTTCGGTGAGCGTACGGCGCACGTCGCGCGACGTGGACTGCGCGCCGCCCCAGGTGCCCAACGCGGCCACCAGTGCCACGACCAGCCCTGCGACCGGCCCCGTTGTGATCAGCCAGCGTACCCGCATGTCCGACCCCAGGTTCTGCGCTCGCGCACAGCGAGCAGCGTGATTATAGGAGCACCAGAAACTGCGACGTCATCCCCGCGCGCAGCGAACCGGAGCGTTCTGCCGGCTCCCCTCGTCGCGTTATCATGGGCGGCCTATGGTCGAATCGTCCGGGCCGGAGAGCGACTGGGAGCGTCTGCTGTCGGCGGAGCGCCACCTTCAGGCACTGGTGCCGGGAACGGTGCTCGTGGGCGGCACGGCGACAGCCCTTCACGCGCGTCACCGCGTCAGCCTCGACGGCGATCACGTGTTGACGGAATTGCGAGAGCACTTCGACCAGGTCCTCGCGAACCTGGAGGCGGCAGCCGGCTGGCAGACATCCCGCGTCCAACGGCCGGTGCTGATCCTCGGTCGCCTCGACGGCGTGCTCACGGGCATCCGTCAGCTGCGGCGCACGCGTCCCCTCGAGACCGAGGAGATCGACGGGCTGCGTGTGCCGACGCTCGCGGAGATGTCGCGCATCAAGGCGTGGCTGCTGGCCACTCGTGACACGACGCGCGACTACCTCGATACGGTGGTGCTGTTCGAACGCCTGGGAGACGTTGGGACGGGAGAGGCGCTGGCGTCCCTCGATTCGTTGTATGCACAGCCCACCGGCACGTCCGTGCTCGCCGAGGTCATCGAGCGTCTGGGCGCGGCGCAGCCGGCCGATGCCGCCGAGATCGACCTCGCGAGTTATCGAGGTCTCGTGCCGCCATGGAACGACTGGACGCACGTGCGCACGCGGGGCCGAGGCTGGGCGCGCGTGCTCGCCGATCGGCTGCTGCGACGAGGAGCCGACCGGTGACGCCCTGGTCTCCCCTCGACCAGTCGAGCGCGCTGTGGAATCGGTCGTGTCTCGATCTGCGGAGCGACGAGGTACTCGCGCAGATCCTTGATCGGGGCGCCCTCGATGACTGGCGTGAGCTGTACCGTCTCGCGGCGAAGGACGCGTCACTTCGATCGCGAATCCTGCGCCTCTGCGCCACGGTACCGATCGCCATGCCGCACCTCTTCATCGCCGCGATGGGCGCCCTGGGCGAAATCGTGGAGCCCTACCCCGACGTGCCGCGTGACGCCGATGGGGATTGGGTGTGACGCGGCAAGCTCGCCGACATCCTCACAGGAGGATATCGCGGCGCCCACTTGCGGACGCGCCGGATGGGCGACGGGCTCTGATACCGTACGCGGCGTGAAACATGTGTGGATGGTGGGACTCGCGTGCCTGGTGCCGGCCCTGACCGCGGCCCAGGGGCCCTCGGCCCCGCCTGAGCCCGCCGTGGCAGCGGCGGTGTTCTCGGGCGTGGACCGCCGGTTGCAAGTGCAGCCGCCGCGCCTCGAGGCCGAGGTGCAGGTGGATCGGTCGGCTGCGCCCGCGGCGTGGCCTTGGGCGCGCCAATGCGCGACTACCACGGGAAGAAATCTGCTGTGCCACGGCGGGACATCTGCCCTGGGGCGGAGGTTGGGTGGGCGGCCAGGCTCTGATAACGGGGATTCTGTCAGTCACCCCAGCCCCTGCTAAATTTAGGGGCTATCGTCTTCTTGCGGGGTGGCGCGCTCTGGATCGCCTTGCGGGCGGCCTCGTGACTCCACTGCGCCAGAAAGATCTGCCCCGCGCCTCCGCCCGACCGCGCCGACGTGAAGGCGGTCTGCGTCCCGTCTGGCGCCGGCCCGGGCAGCCCATCGAAGCCGTCAGAGTAGGTGACGCGCACCGGCTCCTTTGTGCCGGCCGAGACAAGGGCAAGTCGGTTCACCCCGTCATTCTACGCACACTGGAGGGCGGCTGCCTCGTCTGTGAAGACCGCGTGCCGAGGCCCGGCCAGCCGCTCCCGCAGGCCGGGGCCGACCCGCCACCGCGGCCCATCAGCGCACGACGGCGGGTGACCACGCGTCGGCCAGATATCGTCGCGCCGGTTCCGCGTCATCGACGCTAGCCGACCAGATGTGATTGCCGTCTTCGGCCGGGTATTGGTAGAGGATGTGCGCATCGTCGAGCCACTCGACCTGGTCGTCGATGCTGCGGGTTTCTCCCGCCACAGGTCGGGCGGACGTCGAGGCCAGGTCGAGCACCCATAACTGCCAGCCGCCACCGTCGGCCAGGGGCAGCGGACGCTTGTAGGCGATCCGCGTGCCCGAGGGCGCCAGCGATGGGCACTCCACGCCGGGCACGAGCACCCGCACCTCGCGCTGCGCAACGTCGCCTTCGACCAGGTACGGCGTGCCTCCGAAGGCGAGCGTCGCATAGAACCGGTTGCTGTCGTCGGCGAAGGTGACACCCCAGTAATTGAAGTCCGGCCGACTGAGGGGCTGGCCATTGTGGACGACGCGGAACTGCTCCAGGTCCGCAATGGCGGTGCCGGCGGCCAGATCGAGCAGCGTCGTCCGCGTCGAGAACGTGAGGTCCGTGTAGCCGTGGCCTTGCTCGAAGACTGTCACGGCGCCTCGCCGCCCATCGCGCGACACGCGCGCCCGGCTGGGTGCGCCCGTGAGCGGGAACGTGTGGCGCGGCTCGAGTCGTTCGTCAAAAACGATCGCCTGCCCAGTCGGGCCGGCCGACGTCAGGCACAGACCGCGGCCGCCGGCGTAGTGCACCCGGACGCACGCCAGCGCCGAGACATAGCGCGGTCCGTCAATGGCCGCGAGTGGCACCAAGGCGACGTGGCCCCAGCGGGGTCCGGACGGCAGATTCCGGACCAGTAGAAAAGGAGCGCTCGGCGGAGCCGGCAGGTCCGCGTTGGTGAAGGGCGCGAGCGCCGCGCTCGTGACTGCGTGCCTGGCCCTCATCACCGAGGCCACCGCGGCGCCACCGGCGATAGCGCACACCCCGACAAACGCCCACACTCGCCACTTGTGCACCACGTGCGTCACGGCTCCCCACTGCGCTGCGGCGTTGTGGCGAGGCCACGCATCAACAGCATGCGTCCCGCGGCGATCGCGCCAAGCAGCGCCACCGCAAACACTACCAGTGCCTGCGCGCTCCCACGATACGTCCAGATCGCACCGAAGGCCACAGCTGCGAGTGCGCGTGCCACCGACGTGCCCGTGGCGAGTACGCTGAGGCCGGTGGCTCGAGCGTGCGCCGGCAAGAGCGCGCTCGCCATGGCCGCGAGCACGCCGTCGGTGGCGGCATAGTATGCCCCGAGCAGCAGCAGGAAGGCGCCAAGTAGCGCCGGCCCGGCCGGAGCCAGCGCCAGTAGCACGTAGACGAGTAGCAGGCACACGTGCCCGGCCAGGAACATCGGCGTCGCGCCCAGGCGGTCGGCCAGGGCGCCGCAGGGACCCGCCAGCATGAAGTAACACAGGGGCGTGCCGACAAACAGCAGCGGCACGCGGGTCGCGTCGAAGGCGAGGGTCCGTTGCAGCGTCAGATACAGCAGCGCGTCACTGACCGACGCCACCGACAACGCGCAGGTGGCAATGAGCAGAGTACGGAATCCCGGCGCCGCGACAGTTCGTAGCGCCAGCGCAACCGACACCCGCGTTCGTGGCGCCGCGGGTTCGTGAACCGGCGGGGCGTGCACGAGCAGCACGAGGGCCGCCACGCCAACAACCGCCACACAGAAACTTGCCACGAACACCTGGTCGAAGCGACCCGGCGCCAGCATCAGGATGCCGAAGGCCGCCAGCGGCCCCAGGGCCGCCCCGGCGGCGTCCATCGCGCGGTGCGCGCCAAACGACGTGGCCAGGTGTGACGACGACGAGTGCTGAGCGATAAGGGCGTCGCGTGGCGCCGTGCGGATGCCTTTGCCCATGCGATCTGCGACGACCACGCCGACGAGCGCTGGCCACGCCGTGCCCGCCGCGAGGTAGCCCAGCTTGGCGATCGCCGAGGTGCCGTACCCGGCGACGGCCACCGACTTGTGACGCCCGAGGCGATCGGCAACGAGCGCGCTCAACGTGCGCACCACGGCCGCCGCACCTTGGTAGATCCCATCGAGCGCACCGAGCGCCAGCGGCGTCATGCCGAGGTGCAGCACGACGTACAAGGGCAGCACGCTCGTGACCATTTCGGACGACACGTCCGTCAGCAAGCTGGTGAGACCCAGGAACCACACCGTGGGGCGCACGCCTGCCCAGGCGTGATTGCGCCACGGCACTCGGGCAGGGCTGTTGGCGGAGGAGGGAGCGCCGAAGTCGTACATCTGCAAGTCGCGCCTGGCGCGCCGTTAATGGTAGCTGACGTTCAGGGGAGGTGGGGGCGCCGGGACAATTGTCGAAGGATTGTAGCCTGGCGACGGTGGTTGGGCGTGGCTGGCGCATCGACGCCAGCGTGCGACGGACGCGCTGGCTGCATAGCTCCGAGACGCCCCGACTCGACTGGCCGTTACCGGTCGTTCAGGCGGATCGAGCTACCCACGCGGTCAAACGCTGGATTGTAGGCCTGGGCGTCGTTCTCGGGCACGACCGTGAGGTAGTAGAACAGGCTGCCGTCTTTGAGCAGCGTCGTGTAGACGCCGACGCGCTCGGTCTGGCTCAGAGCCGAGCGGCCGACCAGGGGCGTGCCGATACCGGCCCGCTGCGAGATGCGCACTTGCTGCTGTCCTCCGGCGACCCGCATGCCCGGGTTGCCCTGAAGCACCGCGTTCACGAAGGTGTTGGTGGCGTCCGAGAGCGTGCGTGAGGAGGCGCGCGCCACGCCGAGTTCCACGCCGTGCGTGAACACGCTCTGACCCTGGTAGTCGCCGAGCCCGTTCTGCGGCACGAACTTCACCGAGTTGTTGGCCGACACGCCCCTCCAGTTGGTCGGCACGCTCACCTGGAACAGCTCTCCGCCCTTGGCGGTCTTGTACTGCGCCGCGGGTGCCGGCACGGGCTGGCCGACGGTACCGACGGATGCGGGGGCGCCGCCGCCGCTGCCACCGCCGTCGCCGGTCCGTGCCAGGTCCGCCATCGACTTGGCGGGCGGCATCGCGGCAAAGCGCGACTTCGCGCCGGCAAACCCGGTGGCGGTGGCGCGCGTCCCGATCGTGAGCTTGGCGGCTTCGTCGCGAATGTACTGCACGCGATTACCGGGATTCGGGTGGCTGCTCAGCCACTGTGGCGGGCTGCCCTTCGACTCGCGCTCGATGGCCTCGAACATCTTGGCGAGATCGCGCGGGTCGTAGCCGGCTCGCGCCATGATCTGGGCACCGAGCAAGTCGGCCTGCTTCTCGTATTCGCGGCTGTACTTCATGAGCCACGCGCCCAGCCCGAACTGTGAGCCCTGCGAGATCGCCTCGCCCCAGCCGCCGCCGATGATCGCGCCGGCAATCGCGCCGGCGACAGCGCCGATCTGGAACTTCTGCGCCTTCGTGGCATTGGCCGTGCCGTGCCGCAGCAGCACGTGCGACAGCTCGTGCGCCATCACGCCCACCACTTCACCTTCGCTCTGGGCGGCGTCGAACATGCCGCGGTTCACGAACATCGGCCCGCCCGGGAGCGCGAAGGCGTTGATCTCCTTCAAGTTCACCGGCGTGAAGGAGTACTCGAACACTGCGTGGTTGAGGTTGGCCGGCGCCGCGGCCCCGAGCGACCGGCCCGCGCGTTCGAGATAGCCGGAGATCTGATCGTCCGAGATCAGCGGGTACTTCTGGCGCACCTCGGCGGCCGCCTCCTTGCCGAGTGCCACGTCCTGTTGGGGCGTGTACTTGTTCTTGGGCGGCGTGATGACGGATTGCGCCGTCACGGCCGCGGCAGCAACCGAGGCCGCGAGCAGCATCGCCCAGAACAGGAAGGGACGGCGGGTATCAGACTGGAACGACATGGGCAGCGGCTCCCGGGGGAAGTTCGAGTCCAATTCTATCCAGACTGTTGCCACGACGGCTGTCCACAATGGGACAGGCGAGTCAGCGCGCCAGCACGAGCTTCACGGCGGCCGTGCCCCCAGCCGCCACGGTGACTCTCACGGGCGCGGTCTTCAGCAGCTCGTGCCACACCTTCAGCTCGTAGGTGCCCGGCGGCACGCCGGTGAGGCGGAAGCTGCCGTCGGCGCCGGATACCGCCGCAATCTCGTCGGTGACCATGATGAAGCCGCGCATCCACTGATGGGTGTTGCAGGTGATGCGGACCAGGCCTGGGCCGTTCAGTGGACGCGTGATGACCATGTTCGGTACCGGCAGGCCCACGTTGAAGAGCGTGCGGCCGCCGTCCTGCTGCGCGTTGGTGGTGTGCAGCAGTGCGTCGTGGCTCGTCGTCTGGGTCGGCGCGCCCGGCCGGGCCAGCTGCACGCGCGGCAGGAACCGGCACTTCTCGTTTGTCACCTGCGGGTCGGGGTAGGCAGTCGTGGCCTTCACGCCCTTCAGGGTCACGACTACATTGGCCAACACACCACCGGTGCTAACGCTGACCGTCTCGTCGGGCACTTCCGACCCACACACTCTGGCGTCCATGGTCACGCGCAGCGGCCGCATCGCTGGCAGTGCGGTCGTGGCGACGCCGGTAATCGTGGCGCTTTGTGCGAAGGCCCGCAGCGGAAGTCCGAGGAGCAGCGCGCACGTGAGGAAGAGACAGGCGGTGGGCTCGCAGGGGCGCGACATGACGATGCACTGAAGGTAGCACGCGCGCAGCCGTATCTGTTCATTGGCCGAGGGCGACCACTGGTTGGCGGTAGACGCGTGTTCGATGACGCCCGGAAGGGAGCCGGTCGCAACTGCCATAAAATAGGAGCGGTTCTTCTGGAGGCCACTGACTGTGCGACATCTTGGACTGCTTCGATCGACCATTGCCGGTGTGGCGTGTTGGGGCCTGATTGGTCTCGCGCCGGAGGCCTTTGCGCAGGGCGGCGTCGCGCTGTCAGGCAAGGTGACGCGCGCCGGCGGCGCCGACCCGATGGGCGGTGCCGCGGTGGTCGTCGAAGAACTCCGACGCGAGGTGCGCACGGCCGACGATGGCACCTACCGCGTCGACGGCCTGGCGCCCGGCCAGTATCACGTGTCGGTGCGAGCGGAAGGCTACAGCAGTCGACGCGCCGAGGTGACCGTGACCACCACGGGCGCCACATTGGATCTCGAAGTGGATCTCGACCTGCACTTCGCCGAGGTGCTGTCGGTCAGTCCCAATCCGAAGCCGCAGTTCGAGTCGTTCCAGCCCACCTCTGTGTTGTCGAACGAGGATCTGGCACGCCAACTGGAAGACACAATCGGCGCCACGCTGCAGTCGCAGCCCGGCGTGGCGATGCGATCGCTGGGGCCCGGCCCGGCCCGCCCGGTCATTCGCGGCCTCGACGGCGATCGCGTGCTCGTGCTGCAGGACGGCCAGCGCATGGGCGACCTGTCGAGCCAGTCTGGCGATCACGGCGTGCCCACGAATCCCGCCGCGGCGCAGCGCATCGAGGTGGTGCGTGGTCCCGCCACGCTGCTCTACGGTGCCAATGCCATTGGCGGACTCGTGAACATCGTGACCGACCAGATTCCGACGGAGAAGGTCACCGCTCCCACGGGCTCGATGACGTTCAACCTCGGCAGCAACTCCACCCCTGTAGGCGCGGCCGGCGACGTGCACGTGGGCAAGGGCAAGTTCGCCATGCACTTTGGCGGCGGCGGGCAGCGCTCCGGCGACTACCAGACCCCCGACGGCGCGATCGACAACTCCGACTCGCGCAGCGGGTTCGTGAACGTGGGCGCCGGCTACACCGGCGAGCGCCAGTACGCCGGCATGAGCTACGGCTACGACGACACTAAATACGGTGTGCCCGTGCTCGAAGAGGGCGCGATCAGCCTCACCCCCAAGCGCCATGCCTTCTCCGCCCGCGCCGGCGGCCAGGGGCTCGACGGCCTGCTATCGTCGTATCGCACGACGCTCGGCGTGCGGCGTTACCAGCACACCGAACTGGAAGATACCGAGATCGGCACGCGGTTCGAGAACAACACCGTCGAAGGCGAAGTGCTGCTCTCGCATCGGCCCGCTGGCCGCATGTCCGGGTCGGTCGGCGGCTGGTTCCTGAATCGCGACTTCACCGCGACCGGCGCCGAGGCGTTGTCGCCCCCGGTGGATCAGAAGGGAGTGGCGGCGTTCCTCTACGAAGAAGTGGCGTGGCCGCACTTCACCCTGCAGTTCGGCGGCCGCGTCGACCGCACCTCGTTCTCGCCCCAGGGCGCCTTGTCCGAGCGCACCTTCACCAACTACTCCACGTCGATCGGCGCGCTGATTCGTCCCCAGGCCGCCAACGACAACTTCGTCGTGGCCGTCAGCCTGGCGCGGGCCTCGCGCAATCCCGCGCTCGAAGAGCTCTTCTTCTTCGGTCAGCACACCGGCAACTTGGCATTCGAAATCGGCAACCCCTCGCTCGATTCGGAACGGGCGCTCGGCTTCGACGTGTCGCTGCGCGCCCGCGCCAAGCGGGTGCAGGGCGAGTTGACGTTGTTCCGCAACGACATCAGCGACTTCATCTTCCGCAATCCGCTGTCCGACGAAGAGTTCGAGGCGCGCGAAGCCGAGTTCGACGAGCGCTTCGGCGTGGAGCAGGGCGAGGAGCCGGAAGGCGGACACGGCGGGGAGTTTCCGGTTGTCGAGTACTCCAACACCGACGCGATGTTCTACGGCGCCGAAGCGCATGCGGACGTGACCCTCACCTCGAAACTGGCCGCCGAGCTCACGTGGGACTTCGTGCGCGCCGAGCGCACCTCCGACAACGCGCCGATGCCGCGTATTCCACCCCAGCGCATCGTGGCGGGCCTGCGCTACACCGACGGTCCGTTCCAGGTCGGCGGCAACGTCACGGCTGCCGCGGATCAGAACCGCGTGTTTGCCGCCGAAACGCCCACGGCCGGCTACGCCACGCTGCGCTTCTTCGCCTCGTATACGAAGCAGACCAGCCGAGCCGTGCAGACGGTGACGGCGCGGCTCGACAACGCTACCGACACGCTCTACCGGAGCCACTTGAACTACCTGAAGGAGTTCGTCCCCGAGATCGGCCGGGCCTTCAAGCTGGTCTACGCGGTGAAGTTCTAGGACTCCACGTAGAATGTCCGGCATGCACCGGATCATCGTTCGTGTCGTCGCCGCCGTGATCGTTGGTGGCGGCGTGTTTCACTTGGTTCCCCTTCGCGTGGCCGCCGAGCAGCCCGCGACTCCGGCCTGGCTCGCGCCGCACCGCGACACGGCCACCAAGCTCATGGGCGAGGCGCAGGCCGACGACTTCGCCTGGCGGCGTCTGGCGGAGCTCACCGACACCTACGGCAACCGGCTCTCGGGCTCAGAGAACCTGAACCGCGCGATTCGCTGGGCACAGGCCACCATGAAGGCCGACGGACTGGCCAACGTCCGCGCCGAGAAGGTGATGGTGCCCAAATGGGTGCGCGGCCAGGAAAGCGCCGTCATCATCGATCCACCGGAGCATCCCATCGCGATGCTGGGCCTCGGCGGCAGCGTGGCCACGCCCCCGGCTGGCATCGAAGCCGACGTGCTGGTCGTGAAGGACTACAAAGACCTGGAGGCGAGTGGCGCCCAGGCGAAGGGCAAGATCGTGCTCTTCAACGTGCCCTACACCACCTACGGCGAGACCGTGCCGTACCGGTCGGGCGGCGCCACCGCGGCTGCCAGGCTCGGCGCCGTCGCGTCGCTCGTGCGCGCGGTCGGGCCGATGGGCCATCGCACGCCTCACACCGGCGGCATGAACTACGGCCAGGGCGTGACGCGTATTCCCACCGCCGCGATCTCGGTGGAAGACGCCAATCGCATCCAGCGGCTGAGCGACCGCGGTGTGCGCGTGCGCGTGCGCCTGAAGATGGAGGCGCATTTCGAGGCCGACGCCGAATCGGCCAATGTGTTTGGCGAGATCACCGGCCGCGAGTTCCCCAATGAGATCGTGCTCGTAGGCTGCCACTTCGACTCGTGGGACGTCGGCGCAGGGGCGTCAGACAACGGCGTGGGCTGCATCGCGACCTGGGAGGCCCTGCGCCTCATGAAGAAGCTGGGCATCCAGCCGCGACGCACCGTGCGTGTCGGCCTCTTCACCAACGAAGAGAACGGCCTGCGCGGCGGCAATGCGTATCGTGATGAGTACAAGGCGTCAGCCGGGGACCACGTGCTGGCGCTCGAGTCCGATTCAGGCGTGTTTGCGCCGGCCAGCCTGGGCTTCACGGGCTCAGAGGCCGCGCGCCAGCGCATCGACGACATCGGCACGCTGCTCTCGCCGCTCGGCCTGCCAGCGATCGGACCGGGCGGCGGTGGCGCTGATATCGGCCCGATTTCGGCCGCCGGCAACGTGCCGATGATGGCCTACAACGGCGACTCGACGCGCTACTTCACGATTCACCACACGCCGGCTGACACGGTGGACCGGATCGCGCCCGAGGAAGTGTCGAAGGCGGCCGCGTCGATTGCGGTGGTCGCCTACGTGGTGGCTGACATGCCGGAGCGGCTGCCGAAGTAGTCCGCCTCGGTCCCGTCGAGCCCTTTCACGGAGCGTTCACGACCACCTACAGATTGCTCGCGCGGCGGCTCACTGATGCGCTGCACCCCACCATGCCGAAGGCGCCGGTCACCCGATCGCTGATCGGCAGGCCGTCGACCACACAGGTCATCTGGTTGTGCGCGCCGCGCGGATGGATGGCGCCGTTGGCGTTCTTCGCGAAGCCGGGAAGGCCGACGAGCACGGCTTCGCGGCCGCGGTTCGGGGCGACCACACGCTGCAACGCCGGCGTGAAGCCGTCGAGGGTCGCCGTGAGGTCAAGCGTGCCGGCCGGCAGATTCGGCAGCTGGAAGTGGCCCTCCGCGTCGGTGACAGCCACGCGTTCCAGGCCGCTCGACGGCTGGCGAAGGGCCACGGTCGCGCCGGGCACGGCCGCATGCTCCAGCCCCACTGGCGGTCGGTGGCCGGTTCAAGGCACTTCGGGACGCAGGACCACCTGCACGTAGCGCGACTCGTCGAGGAACCGTCGTGCGGCGTCGCGTACGGCCGTCGCCGTGAGCTGGTCATGAAGCGGTCGAGGATCGATGGCCGTTTCCAGGTCTTCGCCGTGGCCGTAGGCCTGGAGCAGGTGACTTAGCCAATACGGGTTCTGGCGCGCGTTGGTCTCGAAATCGCGCTGCGCCGCGAGCTTGGCGTCGGCCAACTGGCCCCGCCCTGGTCCGGCGGCTTTGAACTCCGTGATGACCTGCCACGCAGCAGCGATGAGCGTCTCCACACGCGCCGGGTCGCAGCCAAACGAGATCGACACGCGGTACTCCTGGCGCGGCTGGAAGCCGAAGGCGGGTTCCACGCTCACGCCGTAGGTGCCGCCGAGGTCTTCGCGCAACGTCCGATGCAGATTGCCGCTGAGCGTGGCAGCCATCGTGCTGACCAGCAGCCGGCTTGCCGGCGTGTTCTCGAACGCGCCGGTGAATACGATGCTCACCTGGCTCTTCGGCTCGACGCCTTTGCGGACCTCGCGCCGCACCACGGCCGTCGGCGTGCGCATGCCGACGTCGCGGGCGGCCTCGATGCGGCCGCGCGCGGGCAGCGAGGCGAGATAGCGCTCTACGAGCGGCTTCATGGTCGGCAGATCGAAGCTGCCGACGAACACGAACGTGAAGTCACTCGCGTCTGCGTACCGGTCGCGGTAGAAGGCCAGCGAGCGATCGAGGTTCATCTGATCGACCAGCGCCGGCGTCAGTGGCCGGGCGCGCGGATGGTCGCTCGTCAGGGCCGAGGTCACTGCCTCGTCGAAGGCGGCCTCGGGTTCGGCCTGCCGGTTGGCCAGCGAGCGCTTCAGGTTCGCCGTGAGCACCGCGAAGGCCGTCGGATCGGCCCTGGGCGCGGTGAAGGTCAGGTGGATCAGCTGGAACATCGTCTCGAGGTCCTTGCGCGCGGACCCACCGCCGAGTCCTTCTTCGGCATCGCTGATGTCGGCGCCGACGAACGTGTTGACTGTGGCCAGCGCCTTGGTGAGATCGAGACGACTGAGCCGCCCCAAGCCGCTTTCCGCCATCACCGCCTCGGCCGTGCGCGCGGCCACGAAGTCGGCATCGCTGGCGAGCGACGTTCCGCCCGGGCTGATGGCCCTGAACAGCACTTCATCCGCCTTGAAGTCGGTGGGCTTCAGCACCACCCGCACGCCATTCGACAGGCGCCACTCGGTGATGCCCAGGGCCTCGGTCGAGGTCGTGCGCGCGATGCCGCCAGGTGACGGCAATGGGTCGAGCAGCGGCGCCGTGTTCACGACATCGACGTAGGCCGAGAGTGTGCGCGGGTTCGAGTCCTCGAGGGCCGCCGCGAGCGTGTCGGCCGTGGGCGCCGTTGTTCCCGCTTTCTGCGGCGCGTTGACGACGACGACGCGATTGGCGTCGGGCACCCAGGTGGCTGCGAGACGGTTCAGTTCCTCGAGCGTGATTCCCGGCATCAGTCGCTGCGCCATGGACTGCTCGTAGATGATCCCGGGAATGGGCTCGTCGTTCATGAAGTTACGGATGAACTCGTCGGCGAGTGGGGCCGACGGGGTCGTGTCTTTCTCCGCGAGAGCCTGTTGCAGGTAGCGCTGGCTGCTCACCTTCTGTCGTTCGAGCTCGGTGGCGGTGAAGCCGTAACGCGCGACCCGGTCGGCCTCGGCCACGAGCGCCGTCAGGCCGCGTGCCGCACCGCCCTCGGCCACCAGCGCCTGCATGGTGGTGGCCTCCATCGTGCGCACGAACAGGCCGCGCGAGCTGCGGGCCGCCTGAAAGGGCGCGTTCGGGGTGCGCGCCAATTCGTCCAGCCGCTCTGAGAGCATGCCGGAAAACAGACGCTCGACCATCTGCTGGCGGTACACGCCCTCGGTGCGCTGGTCGCGCGCAGGCATCTTGCCGATGACGCCCACGGTCGTGGCCGTGGCTTCCCGGTCAGTGGCGACGACGTAGCGCGTGCCCGGGTGGCTGGGCACGTCGTGCGGCGGGCGTGGCCGCGGCGTCGTGACCGCGGGGATCGGACCAAAGTGCGTCTTGATCCGGGCTTCCATCGCGGCGCGATCGAAGTCGCCGACGGCAATGACCGCCATCAGGTCGGGCCGATACCAATCGGCGTAGAACTGCTTCACGCGCGCGTGAGGCGCGTTCCGAATCGTCTCGGGGGTGCCAATCGGCGACCGCACGGCGTAGCGTGACCCCTGCAGCAGCACGGGCATGACGATGTTCTGCATCCGCCCGTCCGCGCCCAGGCCCTGACGCCACTCCTCGAGGATGACGCCGCGCTCCTTCTCGATCTCCGCCGGCTCGAACGACACGGCCCGTGCCCAGTCTTCCATCATCAGCAACGCCTGTTCGACGACAGCGGGGTTCCCCGAGGGGATCTGCAGTTCGTAGACCGTCTCGTCGAAGCTGGTGTGCGCGTTGACGTGGGCGCCAAAACGCATGCCGATGCCCTGCATGAAGGTGGCGATCGCCTGCTGCGGGAAGTGCCGCGAGCCGTTAAAAGCCATGTGCTCCACAAAGTGCGCCAGTCCGCGCTGGTCGTCGTCTTCGAGCACGGAGCCGGCCTTCACCACCAGCCGCAGCTCGGTGCGCCCACGAGGCTGCTGGTTGGGCCGCACGTAGTAGCGAAGGCCGTTCTGCAGCGTGCTGACCGTGATCAAGGGATCGACGGGGATGGTCTGGTTCAGGGCCTGGCGCTCGGCGCCAGGCGGCGAGGCCGGTGCCACCGGAGCCTGTGCCGTAACAACCTGGGCGACAGCGCCAACGACCAGCGTGATCAGCGTCAACCAGCGGAGGGTGCGCGCGTGAGAGGCCTTCATCTCCCTAGTATCCGCGATCTGTCCAGGCGAGGCCGGTGAACCCCTTGTCGTCGTCGGCTATTCGGGGCGCTGCTGACGCAGCGGCCCGTGACCTGGTCGGGGCACACGCGCGCGCCCGCTCATCGACCAGCGCGTTTATCCCGAAGTTCCCCCTCAGCGTCGTCGCGGCGGCGGCGTCAAGTACCTGTCGTGATTCATGTTGTTCGTTCTTTAGGGGTGTCGTGGTCTGATTATGTAGTCACTAAAATGTCTTGACTCGTGAATCACACTCATCGCGGGCATGATCGTCTTGCCCGTCACGTCGACGCGCGTCGCCGCCGCAGGCACGGCAACCCGCCCAGTCTCACCGACCGCGACGAACCTGCCGCCGCTCGTCACCAGCGTTGCATTCGGGATGACCGGGCCGCCGTCTCCGGTGATGAGGTGCGCGCCCTCGAACACGATCGTGCGCGCGGCCGCACCGTCACCCGGCGCCGGCGGAGCCGCGCATGCCGACGCGACGACCAGGCCGGCGACCAGGCCGGCGACCAGCGAGGCGCTCGATCGAACTGCTCAAGTCAGCGACGGCATCGGCGGCCCGCGTCGTCCGCTGGACGGCTACGGGGCGACCGTCACGTTGATCACTTCGCACAGTCCGGCAATCGTCCGGTGCATGTCGTCGCCAGCCTGGACGGCAATCCGGTGCGCGCCCGGCGCGAGCGACATCTCGATCACGTTCTTGCCGTCCCCGAAGTGGATCCAGGGATCGGCCTTCGGGATCGCCGTGCCCGCCGGCAGGCAGTCGGTGTCGGTGCCCAGGTGGTAGTGAATGGTGCCTGCGCGGACCATGGCCGGCGTGAGGTCGCCCGGCGGCACCGCCGCCACCGTGACGCCCTGGCTGCCGAACTCGACCGACGACAGGGACTTGATCGTGGCGCCAGCCTTCGGCGTCACGAAGAACACCCGGCCCGTGCTGGACGCGGGCGCGGCGGCGGCCGCCGGCGTGGCCGCTGGCGTTGTGGTCGCCGCGGGCGGCGCTTCCTGACTGCATGCGGCCATGGCGACCGTCAACGTGGCGGTGGCCACGACCTGTGCGACTCGGATACCCATTGCGACTCCTTTTTCGGATGACGTGCAGGCGGGATTATACCCTTCTGCCTCCTTCCGCTGCAGGTTGTTGATGGGATCGCCTACGTCGCCGGCTTGAAGGCGGCCTTGACGGTGGCCGGCGTCGTGCCGTCCACCGTCACCGACAGGGTCTGCGACCCGAGCGTCTCGTGCCACGCCTCGACCGTGTAGGTGCCTGGAGGCAGGCCCGTGATCTGAAGGTGCCGTCCGCCTTCGTCACCGCGAAGAACGGGTGCGGCACCACGTTCGCGTAGGCGTTCATCCATCCGTGGACGTCGCACTTGATCGGGATGCCAATCTCCGGTGCGGTGAACACGCGGTCTACCGGCGGCACCTTCGCGGGCTGGCTGAAGTTGAACTCGCGGTTGTTCGCCGGCACGGCGTGGACGTTGTGCAGCGCCGTGTCGCTGTTGGTGACCGTGATGGTCTGCCCGACCTGCGCGCCGACGACGTGCGGCACGTACTGGCACCCTTTCTGGTCCAGCAGGACGGGCGTCGCCGGCACGCCGTAGGTCCGCTGGCCGAGGCCGTCCTTGACGTAGACGAAGACGTTCTGCAGCCCGTTGCCCTGGCCGACGACGAGCACGTCGGACGTGGCGCCCTGGGCGGGCACGCACTTGGCATCGGAGTCCATGCGGAGGGGTCGAGGCGCAGGCGCCCGGCCGTGGAAGGTAATCGTCCCGGTCACGACGCCCGGGCCGTCGGCAGTGTCGGTCGGCGCGGGCGCGGCCGCCGGCGCGGACGACGCGCCGCTTGCGGGGGCCTCGCCGCCGCCTCCACACGCAGCAACTGACACTGCGGCTGCCATCACCAACATCACGGCAGGTTTCAGCACTCGCCGATCATAGTCGATCATCGCGGGCACACCGGGCCCCGCAGACGGGTCACCAGGTGGCAGGTCCGTGGTACCATTCGCCGCCTCGCACTGCTTCAAGGAGCATCACGCCATGCCGCGCAGATCGCTTCAGCTCGTCCTTGGCCTCTCCGTGGGCGCCACCGTCGCCCTTTTCCTCACCGCCTCGCACGCGCAACAGCCCGCCGCCAGCGTGGCCATCGATGCCGACGACATCGGCGGCGTCGTCACCGGCCCGAAGGGTCCCGAGGCCGGCGTCTGGGTGATTGCCGAAACCACTGACCTGCCGACCAAGTTGTCCAAGACGGTCGTGACCGACGATCAAGGGCGATATCTGCTGCCCGACCTGCCCAACGCCAGCTACAGCGTGTGGGTCCGCGGTTACGGCCTCGTCGACTCGACGAAGGTGACGGCCGCACCCGGCAAGGCGTTGAACCTGACCGCGGTGATTGCGCCCAGCGCGCATGCGGCCGCACAGTACTACCCCGCCGCCAACTGGTTTGCGATGTTGCGGATTCCTGAAGGCTCGGAATTCCCCGGCACGGGCCCGAGCGGTAACGGAATCAATCCGGAGATGAAGAGCCAGGCCCAGTGGCTGCG
>JANORI010000415.1:0-2334 GCA_031415235.1 Acidobacteriota bacterium
CTCGACGAACCCACCTCGTCGCTCGACGCGATTTCTGAAGAGGCTGTGTTCAGCGCCCTGCGGACGCTGCGGCAGGGCCGCACCACCATCGTGATCGCGCACCGCCTCTCGACCATCCGCGACGCCGATCGCATTCTGGTGCTGCACGAGGGCCGGCTCATCGCGCAGGGCACGCACGACGAGCTGCTGACGAAGAGTGACCTCTACGCGCGCATGTGTGCGCGGTTGTCGGTCGGCCGGTCACTCGACGAGCCCGCGTCGGTCGACGAGCTGCTGCACGCCATCTAAGACATGCGTGCTCTGTGAAGATCCTCTGCGCCGGCATCATCGCCCGGTACCCGTTCGGCGGCGTGACATGGTGTTCGCTCATGTACCTGCTGGGCCTGCGCGCGCTCGGTCACGAGGTCTTCTACATCGAGGACACCGGCGAGTGCATCTACGACCCGGTGCTGAACACGCGATCGGAAGACCCGGCCTATGGCACCCGCTACATCCACGACGCCCTCGAGCCGTTCGGCCTGGGCAGTAGCTGGAGCTTCGTCAACTTCGATGGCGCCTACCATGGCGCGTCGCACGACAGGGTGCGCGCCTTCTGCGCCGACGCCGACCTGTTCGTGAACCTGTCGGGCGGCTCGTGGTTCTGGCGCGACGAGTACGCGCGAATTCCCCGCCGGGTCTTCATCGACTCCGACCCCGTGTTCACGCAGTTGGCGCTCGCCAAGGGCGACCCGTGGTACGTTGAGTTCTTCCGGGGTTTCACCCACCTCTTCACCTTCGGCGCGAACATCGGCACGCCGGCGTGCGACGTGCCGACGGGCGAGTTCACGTGGCACAAGACGTGGCAACCGGTCGTGACCGCGGAGTGGTGGGCCCCGGCGGTGCCGGCCGGCGACTGTTTCACCACGATAATGACCTGGAAGATCGAGAGCTTCACCGACGTGGACGGCAACAAGGACCGCGAGTTCGTGAAGTTCCTCGACCTGGTGGCGCGCACGCCACAGCGCATCGAGCTGGCCGTGAACGGACCGCAAGACTTCCTGCGGACGCACGGCTGGTCGACCGTCGATGCGATGGGCGTCTCGCGATCGCTCTGGGACTACCGGGCTTTCATCCAGGGCTCGAAGGCGGAGTTCGGCGTGGCCAAGCACGCCTACGTGTCGCGCCGATCGGGCTGGTTCAGCGACCGCACCGAGTGCTATCTGGCCGCGGGCCGGCCCGCACTCGTGCAGGACACCGGCTGGAGCGCGCACCAGCCGAGCGGCGAGGGCTTGCTCGGCTTCTCGACGCCTGACGACGCGCTCGATGGACTCGATCGCATCGCCTCGAACTACGCCCACCACGCCGCGCGCGCATCCGACATCGCGCGCGAGTGCTTCGCGGCTGACCGCGTGCTGCCGGCGCTGCTGGAGACGGCCAGCCGATGACCGGCCCGCTGCGCATCGCCCATGTCGTGCCGGTGGCGACGTCGTTGCCGCCGCCGCTCTCGGGGTCGATCGAGACCATGGCCTCGGTGCTGACCGACGGCCTCGTCGCTCGGGGACACGCCGTGACCCTGTTTGCCACCGGGTCGTCGACCACCAGCGCCACGCTTCACGCCACTTTCGCACGCGGCTACCGCGGCGATCCGACGATGTGGCCCTGGGAGCTCTGTGAGCTCTTCAACCTGTCGGCGGCATTCGAGCAGGCCGACGCCTTCGACGTGATCCACTGCCAGGCCGAGTACTCCCCGGTGTCGTTGGCCTTCGGCCGGCTCGTCGCTGTGCCCGTCCTGCACACGGTGCACCACTCGCCGACGCCAGACGAGGTCGCGATCTGGCAACGGTATCCAGAGGCGCCGTTCGTGGCCCTGTCGCAGGTGCAGGCCGACCGGCTCACGGGGTTCCACATCGCGGCCGTGATCCCCCACGGACTGGACCTGACGCGGTTTCCCTGTCGCACCACGCCCGACGACTACCTGCTCTTCCTGGGCCGTTTCACCGAAGGGAAGGGCGTCGTGCAGGCGATCGAGGCCGCGCGGCGCACGGGGCTGCGGCTGGTGCTGGCGGCGCAGGAGAACGACTACTACCGGCAGGTCGTGGCGCCCCTGGTGGACGGAGAGCGGGTGGTGTTTGTGGGCGAGGTCGCGCATGACGCCAAGGTGGCGCTGCTTGGCGGCGCCCGCGCCCTGCTCTATCCCGTGCAGGCCGGCGAGCCATTCGGGCTCGTGCTGGCCGAGGCGATCGCGTGCGGCACGCCGGTGGCCGCCATCGACGCCGGCGCCGTGCGCGAGGTGGTGGACGACGGCGTCACTGGCGGCGTGTTCGTCTCGCTCGATGCGCTCGTGGACGGCTTACC
>JANORI010000416.1:0-2203 GCA_031415235.1 Acidobacteriota bacterium
CGTCCACCCCGACGGCTCACCGCACCCGTGTCACTCGCTGACACGCGAGAAGAACTCCACTCGCAACGCTCGTGCCCGGATTTCGTCCAACCCAGGATTGTGTCGCCGCTTCGCGCGACACAAATCCTTTTTTCGTTAGGCGTCGATGTGCACCAGCTGACTCGTGGAGCTCGGCTCTGGCACCGGCTGCCCCCCGCCCCGCAGCCCCTCGACGTGAAACTCGATCGCCTCGCGAATCAGCGTCTCTACCTCTGCCAGAGACTCCCCTACGGCAACGCACCCCGGTAGGTCTGGCACGTAGGCCCCATAACTCGTCGGGCCACGTTCAATCACGACGAGGTACTGCATGAGTCCACCTCACTTCTTCAACCCAGCGTGCTTCAAAATACTGTTCAGCGTTCCCGGCGGTACTTCCACGCTCGATTTCCCAGCAACGGTCACGGTTCCCGGTTTCGTCGGATGACGAAAATGCCGATGGCTACCCTTCTGCCGCACCTGCGACCAACCATCGGTCTCCAGGCGGGTCACCAGCTCATGAACCTTGACCGGCATGCCTCGGCCGATCCTACCCTGGGCACGGACACTTCGTCGAATTCCCGGTCGTCACCGCAGGCACGGCCGGCCCTGACGCGATCATCTGGCTACTCCGGTCGAGCGCAAGAAAGAGCACCCAGGGGGACCGTCGTCGGAGTCTTCTCGATGCTGTTTGACGCCTAACGTTGCAAATGAGCCGCGCGGCGGCAGAACTCAGCGCCGCGTCGGCTCCATTCGCGTGTTAGACGTCGAGTCTTGATACCCACGTCGCGCCTCGTCACGCGCCCGCACCCCAGCCTCATTCAATATCTGAACCAGTTCGGCCGGTGATTTGTCGACCCACTCGCGGGCGAGTTGGTCCCGAATCTCTCGCACCATCTCAACTGCTCGGATCGGAGTTGTCTCTTCCATAGGTTGTCACCTCGCGCGGCGAGTAAATCGCCAACGCCCGATACCCTCGCTCGATGTTCACGCCGTTGAACATCTGAATCTTGTCGAGCCGCACCATGTGCCGAAAGTTCCAACTCACCACGACATCGACACTGGCGACCGTCGCCAAGGCGATGTGCAGCATGTCATTCCGGTACCTTGCCCCAAGAATGCCGTGGCTCTCGTATGCCCCGACCAAGCCAACGACCTCGTCGGTGACGGAGACCACCTCACCCAGTGCCGCGACCTCCCGGTGCAGCTCTCGAACTCGTTCGGGTGCCCTCGCTATTTCGATCGCCGTGACGTCCGACAACACAGGCCGAAACACGCCCCGCCGAAAGTCCTCGATCAGTCCATTCGACCAGATGGCGAACTCGGCGTCGAAGCACCCGCCAAGCACCGAGGTGTCAACGTAGATCCGCCCGGTCTTCATATCATTAATCTACATCGGTGTCCGTTGAGACGTCTAACGCAATGCGCTTCAGCCTCGAAGGCGCGTACGCGGTCGTGCCGTCAGCCCAGCCTTCCGACGCGCCTTCGTCGGCTGCAAGCGCCTGTTAGGCGCCGTCGTCGGCAGCCGATCTTCCGGATCGGGCTCAATGGCGGGCACTTGTGCCAACGCCGAGAGGAACCGCGCGCGTGACCCCCGCTTTGCACGTGCGTCGAGGTACTCCTCGGTCAGCAACGCCGACATCTTCTCGGCCAGCGCCGACGCCACCAGTTGATTGATCGACACGCCCTCACGACGGGCCAAGTCGCGTGCCCGCTCATGCAACGAGTTCGGCAGTCGAAGGCTCAATGCGCTCATGATTGGTCCTCGAGTGATCGTAGAAAAGCCGCGGGTGTCAGGGCGCGAATGCCAAATCGCTCAGACCCGCGAAAGTCGCGAACGTTGAACGTCACGATCCGGTCACACCGCCCGTGCGCGGCGACTTCCAGCACAAGATCGTCGCTCGGATCAGGCAACATCGGTCGCCACAAGAAGTAAATTCGCTGGCGTTCGGCAGTGGAACACAGGTAGTCCAGCACGTCGTCGACCACAGCCCTGGGCAATCGAACGCCGGCCTCCGGACGAACCACGGCCGATTCGTACTCGAACAACAACGCCACCGACACCGCATGCACGAACTGGCCTGTGCCCACCAACGACAGCACTCGACTCGATGCACCGAGACTCGACCGGAGGCCGGCCACTACCACGTTCGTGTCGAGCACGATTCGCGGACTCACGTCGGTATCA
>JANORI010000417.1:0-2878 GCA_031415235.1 Acidobacteriota bacterium
CTCGGCAATCTTCAAGGCGTAGGTGTTGCCCACGCCGTAGTGGCCTGTGGTGTTGCCGAGCCATACCGGGTTGTTCGGCGACACCGCGTCGAGGTCGGCGGCGGTGATATGCCGGCGCTCGGCCAGCTTGCCCTCGTCCCAGCCGTCGCCGGTGACCCACTCGCCGGGCTTGACCTTGGCCACCTGCGCCGCAATCCGAGCCTGCACGTCCTTCATGCTCTTGATCGAGAGGTCGCTCAGGTCGATGCTGAAGAGCGCGTCCACCTCGGTGAAGTGGACGTGGGTGTCGATGAGCCCGGGCGTCATCGCGCGTCCACCGAGGTCGATGACCTGGGTGGCGCTGCCGGCCCGCGCCTTGATGTCGGCGGTGGTACCCACGGCCACGATCCGCCCGCCGCTGATGGCCACGGCCTCGGCAATCAGGTCGCGGGGGTCCACGGTGATGACTTTGCCATTGACGAGAATGGTGTCCACCGGCGTCTGCGCCTGTGGCCGTGCGCCACCCGACCATGCGGCCGCTACCGCAGCGGCCACGAGCATTCCTGCACTCACGAGTCTACGCACCATCGACGCCCCCCTGTACGGCTGGATGGTATCGCAGGACTGAGGTTGACCGGACGGTCACACGGTGCCATCCGAGACCATCCCGTGTGCGACGGCGTCGAAGCCAGAGAGCGCTCCCGATGGACCCGCGGGCCGCGAGATGCCTCCGGCCATTCTTTCTGTAACGAAAAGAGGCGCAGCTTCGCTAGAATCCCCAACGGGCCGGCACGGGCCAGCCCAGACGGCAAATTCCCGTGCTGGATACCCTGTTCCACCTGCTGCTCGGCATTCGCTGGGTCGTCTTCGACCAAGGCGAGTTCCGGTTTGCACCCCCGGCCGGCGCCACGCTGGCGGCGGTGCTGGCTGTCGTGGCGGTCGCCGCCACCGTCGTGACCTACCGGCGCGCGCCGCGCCGCCTGACGACGCGCGACCGCTGGGTGCTGGTGGCGCTCCGCACGGCGCTCATCGGTCTGCTGCTCGTGTGCCTGCTGCGGCCCATGCTCGTTCTGCGGGCGGCCGTGCCGCACCAGAACGTGGTCGGCGTGTTGCTCGACGACTCGCGCAGCATGCGCATCGCCGACCTGAACGGCCAGCCACGCAGCACGTACGTGCAGCAGGAGTTCGGCTCGGCCGAGGCGGGCCTGCGGAAAGCCCTGGGCGAGAAGTTCACCGTCCGCACGCTGCGCTTCGCCGGCGCCCTTGGTCCCGCCCCCACGGGCGAGGATCTGAACTTCACCGGCACGAACACCCGCCTGGCGGCCGCGCTCGACCAGGCCCGGCGGCAACTGGCCGGCGTGCCTCTGGCAGGCCTGGTCGTCGTGAGCGACGGCGCCGACACGAGCGGCGCGGCCCTCGAACCGGCGCTGCTCGGCCTCAAGGCCGCAGGCGTGCCGGTGTTTGCCATTGGCGTGGGCCGCGACACGGCGGAAAAGGACATCCAGGTAGGGCGCGTCACCGCGCCGCGCACGGTGCTGGCCGGCACGACGTTGCTGCTCGACGCGGTGGTAACCGCGCACGGCTACGCCGGCCAGGCCCTGACGCTCGACGTGCTCGACGGCAGTCAGATCGTCGGCAGCCAGCCGGTGACGCTGGGCGCCGATGGGCAGCCGACCACGGTGCGGGTGCGCTTCACGGCCTCGGAGGCGGGGCCCCGGGTGTTCACGTTCCGGGTGCCGGCGCAGGCCGGTGAGCTGCTTGCCGAGAACAACTCGCGCGACGTGCTCATCGACGTGCGCGACCGGCGCGAGAAGATCCTCTACTTCGAGGGCGAGCCGCGCTTCGAGATGAAGTTCCTGCGCCGCGCCCTCACCGACGACAAGCAGCTCCAGCTCGTCTCGCTCCTGCGCACGGCCGACAACAAGTACTACCGCCAGGACGTCGATGACCCCGACGAACTCGTCGGCGGCTTCCCCAAGACGCGCGACGAGCTGTTCCAGTATCGCGGCCTGGTGCTTGGCAGCATCGAGGCGGCCGCGTTCACCGGCGACCAGTTGGCAATGCTCGCTGAGTTCGTCGACAAACGCGGCGGCGGGCTGCTGATGCTCGGCGGGCCGCGCGCGTTCAGCGAAGGCGGCTACGCGGGTACCGCGCTGGCCGAAGCCCTGCCGGTCGTGCTGGCGCGTCAAGCCGCCGGCGCTGAGACGCCGCTCACGCGCCTGGCCGTGCGGCCCACGCGCGCCGGCGGCGGCCACGCCGTGTCGCAGATCGCCGCCACTGACGTGGCCTCGGCGGCGCGCTGGCCCGAGCTGCCAGAACTCACCACCGTGAACAGCATCGACGCCGTGAAGCCCGGCGCCACCACCCTGCTGAGCGCGGCCGACGCCTCGCGGCGTGACCGCCCGGTGCTGGCCTTCCAGCGCTTCGGACGGGGCAAGTCGGCGGCCTTCACGCCGCAGGATTCATGGCTCTGGCAGATGCACGCCAGCATCAGCGTCGAAGACCAGACGCACGAGACCTTCACGCGGCAGTTGCTGCGCTGGCTGGTCGACGGCGTGCCCGATCCGGTCGAGCTCACGATGTCGGCCGACCGCGTGGAGCCGGGCGAGGGCGTGACGATCACGGCGGAGGTGGCCGACCCGTCGTTCGTGCCCGCCAGCGACGCGGCGGTCACCGCCACGATCACCGGACCAGACGGTGCGGTCACGACGGTGCCCCTCACATGGAATGGCCAGCGCGACGGTGCCTACGCGGGCACGCTCCCGACCGGCGCGGCCGGGTGGTACGAGGCGCGCGTCGAGGCGATGCGCGGGGGCGCCTCGCTCGGCACGTCGACGGCGCACGTCAATGCCGGCCCGGGCGACGCCGAGTACGTCGAGACCACGCGGCAGATGGCCAC
>JANORI010000418.1:0-2608 GCA_031415235.1 Acidobacteriota bacterium
TCCCAGTGATGAACGCCATTCTCATCTCCCCTTCGTCTCAGTCCGTCGAACTACTGCGGCGGAGCCGCCACGGTCGTGGGCGCCGCCACGTCGGTAGCCTTCATGCGAAACGCCGGGCTCTTCACGATGCCGCGCACGAAGGCCGACAGCGTGTAGTTGTCGGCGGCGGCCTCGCGCACGATGCGGCGCACCATCGGCATGTCTCCCGGGGTGAGGCGGCGGCCAAGCGCGTAGATGCTCAGGTTCTCGGCGAAGTTCTGCACGAGCACGCCCGATCGCTTCATGAGCGCCTGCTGCAGGTCGGCCGCGCTCGAGAGGGGCGTGCCGTCGTACAGCGCGCTGACCGGATCGATGGGCATCCCGTTGTCCTTGATACGCCACGCGCCCGTGACGTCGAAGTTCTCGAGCGCCAGCCCGATCGGGTCGATCATCCGGTGGCACGACATGCACGCGGGATTCTTGCGGTGCTGTTCCATCCGCTCGCGAACCGTGCGCAAGCGGCCGCCTTCGGCCTCGGGCGTTTCGTCGAGCGCGGGGACGTTTGGCGGCGGCGCGGGCGGCGGTGTCCCGAGCAGCACCTCCATCACCCACTTCCCGCGCAGCACCGGCGAGGTGCGCTCCGCCTCGGAGGTGAGCGTGAGCACGCTGGCATGCCCGAGAATGCCGCGGCGCCGGCTGTCGGGATACGACACGCGCCGCATCTGTGCGCCCACGACGCCGGGAATGCCGTAGTGCCTGGCGAGCCGCTCGTCGACGAAGGTGTAGTTGGCCGTGAAGAGATCGGTCACGGGGCGGTTGTCCCTGTGGATTTGACGGAAGAACGTCTCGGTCTCGCGGCGCATCGAGGTCTTGAGCTGCTCGTCGAAGTCGGGATAGAAGCGCACATCGGGATTGATCTTGTCGAGATCCTGCAGACGCAGCCACTGTCCCGCAAACCGCGCGCCGAGGACATCGGCCCGTGGATCGCCGAGCATGCGGGCCACTTGCACGTCGAACTCCGCCGGACGCGAGAGCCGGCCCGCCTCGGCCACGCGCAGCAGTTCCGCGTCGGGCGCCGACGCCCACAGGAAGAACGACAGCCGCGACGCCAGGGCGAGATCGCCGAGGGCGTAGGCCTGTCCGGTCTTCGACGTCGGCGGTCGGTCCTCGAAGCGGAACACGAAGCGCGGGCTCGCGAGAATGCCTTCGAGCGCCATGCGGACGCCCTCTTCGAAGCCGCCGTCGGCCAGCCCCTTGCGGTAGAGCGTCATGAGCGCGTTGACATCACGTTCGCTCGCGCGGCGACGGAAGGCCTGCGAGGCCAGCGTCGACACGATCCGGTGCGCGCAACCGGTCTGCTGTGCCTCGTTGGCCGGCTCGCACATGAAGATCTTCGCGCGGCTCGGCGTCGGAGACACGCCCGTCGTCTCGAACGGCCCGGTGATCGCCATGTCCCTCAAATGCGGCAGGGTCGTGAAGCCGTAGGCGTCGGCGATGCTGGTGCTGGCAATCGACCACTCGAGCGGAGACATGAGGTCCTGCACCGGACCTTCGAACCGGCGCACGAAGGCGGCCGACACCTGGTGCGGTCCCGCCGTGATGGCCACCGGCTCGGTACGCAAGTCGACGCCGTCGGGGTCGGAGCTGTTCATCCACCGGTCGACATCGAGCAGCGCCACGCGCGCGCCGTCGATCGAGATCTCGACTTGTTCGGGCGTCTCGGCCGTGTGCAGCGCGGCGCGACCGTTGCCATAGAGCGCACCGGTCGTCTCGTGGTAGAACGACACGCGGAAGCGGTAGTCGCCGTCGGCCGGAAACGTATGCGTCACCGAGAGTCCGCCGCGGGTGCCGTGGGGCGCGCCCTCGACGTGCTCGCGTTGCGAGGTCCACCGCGAGACCGGGTAGGTGGCCTCGCGCGCCGTCGCCGTCCGGTCGCCCACCGCGAGACGACTGATCTCCGCGGCGGCCGTCAGATACGACTGCATCGCGGTCGCCGACATGAGCTGGGCGTCGGCGATGTTGTCGAAGTTGGCGCTCCTGGGGTCGAGCGGCAGATAGTCACCCGCGTTCACGTCGACGCCCACCAGGTCGCGCACGGCGCGCGTGTACTCGACCCGATTGAGCCGCTGGAACGTGCGGCGCCCGGGAACCGAGTCGCCCGCCGCGGCGTCAGACGCGGCTTCGAGCGCGTCGGCAAGCCGCAGCAGCACGGCCTCGTCTGGCCGCTTGCTGCCGGCGGGCGGCATCTGGCCGGCGCGCAGCTTGCGGATCATCTTCTCGGTGACGTCAACGCGCTCGCCGGCCCGCGCCACGTCGAAGTCGTGCAGCGACAGGCCTCCAGCCCTGGCACGCTCGCTGTGGCAGCCGGCGCAGGAACCGGTGACGACTGCCTGGAGCCCACCTGGAACCGCGCTCGGCGCTGCGACCGGCGCTGAGTGCGAGGCCACGGGTATGGGGACCGCGGACTGGCCAGCCACAGAAGCCACGGCGACCACCAGCACTGCCGCAATCGTTCCGGGGAGGAATCGCCGCATCTGCATGGATGACCGCCGCCAAATGATACCAGCTTCGACGGACCGGATTCCGGATGTCAGTAGAGCACGGCGACTTCGCCGCGTTCGGCGATCAA